>JANQGV010000252.1 GCA_028282925.1 Thermodesulfobacteriota bacterium | reverse complement strand
TTATAACATAGCTTGTACTGGTAACCGGTCTTTATGAGTCTATATATTTTATGTCAATGATCATTTGTAATTGCGACACAGTCTCCAAATCGCAGGATGGCTGCCTTTTTAATCATCAGCATCCCTAAAGCATGCAATGAAGCAATCCACCTACCCCTTAAAACTAAAAAGCGGCTGGAGTGAGTCCCCCAACCGCTTTTACTTTTTTTATTGATACTTTGCAACGACGAGTAATACGCACAACGCAGAAGATGGGCGTTTTACCCCGCTCTCCTACCCGAGTTTTTCCATTTCACTCTCCGGAATATCAAAATTCGCATACACATTCTGCACGTCGTCCAGGTCTTCAAGGCCTTCCATCAGCTTCAAAACCTGCTCGGCCTCTTTACCCACCACCTTGATGGTGTTCTGGGGCACCATGGTGATTTCAGCCACCGAATATCCTGTGAGGCCCTCGTTCTTATCGATTTCCTCTTTCACCGTGTAGAAGTCCTTGGGGTCGGTCATCACAACCAGGGTGCTCTCTTCGTCGCCGATGTCTTCGGCCCCGGCATCAAGAGCTGCTTCCATCAGCGTGTCCTCGTCAACAGAGTCTTTTTCATACACAAGGGTACCCTTTTTATCGAACATGAATGCAACACATCCCGATTCGGCCAGTTTGCCGTTGTGTTTGCTGAACACGTGGCGCACCTCGGCGGCGGTTCGATTTTTGTTGTCGGTCATGGATTCAACCATCACAGCCACGCCGCCGGCACCATAGCCCTCGTAGGTGATCTCTTCATAGTTGACGCCCTCGAGTTCGCCGGTCCCTTTTTTAATGGCGCGCTCAATATTATCCTTGGGCATATTTTCGGCCTTGGCAGCGGCTATGGCCGTGCGCAGCCGTGGGTTACCCTCGGGGTTTCCGCCCCCGAATTTAGCTGCAATGGTAAGCTCCTTGATCAGCCTGGTAAATATTTTCCCGCGCTTGGCGTCGGCCGCACCTTTTTTGCGTTTTATGGTGCTCCATTTTGAATGTCCGGACATATTTTCACCCTGTTTGTAATGGTTTGGTTAAGCTCTTGGTAGTACCGTTGCTTGTAAAACAATATGTTTTTGTGTGCAATTACTTATTTTTGAAGCAAACAACATAGCATAAATGAACCATTATTAAAACAAAAAATAAACATACCCGACGCGGCACAATCGGGCAACCTGCCTGAATATCTTTAGTAATATTTGGCTCTTTTCAACAGGGTTACTGTCTGAAGGGATCGCTTGCACCAGCGACGAGCAATTCGCACAACGCAGAAGATGGATGGTTTCCTGCAGCCTCCTAAAAATCTTCGTCAACCAGCGGAATAATCTCTTCAGGGCTTACGTCTTTAACACCCCCCTCTTTCTGCACCGGCTTTGCAGGTGGAGGCGAAGGGGCTGCAAGCTCCCTTTCCGGCGTTCTGTTGCACCACGCCCACCGCTTCCTGCAGGGTGGTCGCTTCCGCCTCGCTGTAGCGGATGCCCAGCGTGCTGCACACGGCCCTGGTGCCCTCGCGGTCCACCACGGCCCCGGGGTGGCCCTTCTCAAGCAACAGCAGCACCGATTTCAGTCCCGGAACAACAGCCCGGAACACTTCAAACTGGGTATCCACCGGCAGATAGTAGGTCACGCCGATAATGTTTCCCTCGGGTGCCTGCAGGTTTTTTACGGCACCCAGGTGGCCGCGTTGGAACGCAACAGCACCATGCCGTTCTTCTCCTTCTCCCAGGCGGCCACCACCCTGGCAAACTCTTCCTCCGATGCCAGCTCTTTCTTGTACTCTATCGCAACGTCCGGGGCCGGCTCCTTCATGCCCTTTTCAAAGCCGGCCGAAACCCGCTTGGCCATGCCGGATGTTCCGAACCAGGCCAGCCCCAGTTGCGTCGGCCCCGCGCATGCAACACCGGTATACAGGCAAAAAAACGTAAAAGCTACCACCGTAAGAAGCGCTGCCTTTTTCATCGCGCACCTCTCTTTACGTAGTTTTTCTTGCTGCTCAGTAAGATGTTGCAGCGGTTCGGCTGCTGCTATTCGGCCGCTGTTTCCTGTTCGCCCAGCGAAAACGTTATGGTAAACGGCACCGGCGTTTCAACATCGCGGAAGTTGCCGTTGCCCGACACGCCCGTCATGATCGCGCCCACCCACAGGAAACCGAAATCGGCCTCGATGGCCGCATCTACCGAAATGCTGTACGGAGTCGATACGCTCTCGTAGAAAAAAATCGGCGTTCCTGCCAGGCTGAAACCAAGGCCCACCAGAGCATAATCAAGCACGGTCTCCTTGTCGGATATTTCAGGGTCGGCCTCAAGGTCCACGGTCAGGGTTCCGGCAGTACCGGTGGCAACCACCAGGTAGCCCTCTATGTTGCCGCCCACCATAATGTCGATAAAATCGTCAACGTCGAAATTTCTTTGCTGGTTCTCACCGGCGCTCAGGGTTATCACCTCCCTGATCAGTAAATCTTTGGCCGAGGCAACACCGCTGAAGGCGACCATACAGGCAATCAGAACGGCAAACAGAATAATTGCTTTTACATTTCTTCTCATGGCGTTCTCTCCTTTACACACAGGTCAATGGTTATGGCTCTGTACGTCAAAAGCCGCTTAGAATTTAATCGTTATATCGGTCTGAAACACATTGGAGCTGCGGGACTTGCCGCTGATCAGTTCGCTGTGGTAGTAGTCGAAACCGAGGATGACCTTGTCGTACACTGCATATTTAATCAGGAACTCAT
>JANQGV010000321.1 GCA_028282925.1 Thermodesulfobacteriota bacterium | reverse complement strand
TATAACATAGCTTGTACTGGTAACCGGTCTTTATGAGTCTATATATTTTATGTCAATGATCATTTGTAATTGCGACACAGTCTCCAAGTCACGGAATGACAGGATATGGGTATGTGCTGTTCATTGATTTTGTCAGGCGTTTTCAGGAATATAAAAAGGGCACCCATTACGGGTGCCCTTGTGTTTTGTATGAGCTGCAGGCCGCTCCTTTTACCCCTTAAACGTTTCCAGGCGGAAATCGCCGTCGGCGTACACCAGATACGGCCCGGCGTCGTCCTGCCAGGCGGGCAGGGCAAAGAAGCGGTGCCCGCCCGAGCGGTGCTGCACCTCCTGGTGGCGGTGACCGCAGATGATGGTGTCGATCCCGTCTGCAAACCTGTTTTCAATGTGTTCCATGGTGAACTGAAACCGGGCCTGGTCCTGGCTGCTGATGACTTTCTTGCTTTTGATAATAAATTTGCGGGCTATGAAATTTTCAATGGGGCCGGGAAGAAAGGTGTCCAGAAATTTAAAAATCGGCCACATGCGCTGTTTGTATTCAAAAAACCCGGTATCGTTCAGGCACAGGGTATGACCATGGGCCAGCAGAACGCGCCGGCCGTCAAGCAGTATCTCGGCCTCTTCGCCCAGGAATGCTATGTTGAACCGTTGCAGTGTGTTACTGTCGAGCAGAAAATCGCGGTTGCCGATCAAAAAATGCGCCTGTGCACCGGACTCCCCAAGGCGTTGTAACGCTTTGAAAATGCTTTGATAATTTCGAGTGAGGCGCCGGTTGTTGGCCCAGAAATCGAACAGATCCCCCAGGATATACAGGTCCCCTTTTTCCCGGACAACCATATCGACAAAAGAAAGCACCAGGCTGGTCCTGGCGGTAGGGGTGCTGCTGAGGTGTGTGTCGGCGATGAAAAAGGCTTTTTTGTCGGACATGGTCGCTTGATTTTATAGTTGCATAGTACAGGGTCATTGTCGTAGTGTAATTATAAATAACGTATTCGTTCCCGGTTATGCAACAAGAAAATCGGAAACATCTTCGTATAGTCAGATACGCAGCAAGGCGGCGGTGCCCCATGATGTCCCGGCCAAAAATCATATATCCCGCACTATTCTGTATTGTGATTCTGCTGACCGCTTCGCGGCCCCTGCGGGCCGGCGGCACTGACGGTTTGGTTGACGAAACCCGTCCGCTGCTGCACACCTTTGTGCAAATCAAGGCCTACGGCACCGGCGCAGCAAAGGCCGTGGATGCGGCCTTTGCCGAAATGGGCCGGGTAAACGACCTGCTCAACAACTACGATCCCAACAGCGAAGTATCGGCCATCAATACCTTTGCCGGAATAAAGCCCGTGGTGCTCAGCCCGGAAACGGTTGAAGCCCTGGAGAACGCCAAGCGCTACGGCGATATTTCGGGCGGCGCGTTTGATTTTACCATCGGGCCGTTGCTGAAGCTGTGGGGGTTTGCAAAGGAAATACCGGGCAGGCGGGGCAACGAGCCGGGTGAAAAAGAAATCCGGGCGGCAAAGGAGCTGGTTGACTACCGGGCCCTTGAGATTTCGGTGGGCCAGAAAAAAGGCTCGTCCGTTAAAACAGGGCGCCTGCTGAAAAAAGGCATGCGCATTGATGTGGGGGCTTTTTCCAAAGGGTTTGTTTCCGACCGGGGCATGCAGGTGCTGAAAAAACACGGCATCCACAACGCCCTGATCGCTGCCGGGGGCACCATCTGTGTTGCCGGCACAAAGCCGGAAGGCGAACCGTGGCAAATCGGTATCCGGCATCCCCGCAAGAACGAAGACATGCTCACTATGCTCAAGCTCAAGGACACCACGGTGTCCACCTCCGGCGATTATGAGCGGTTTTACAATAAAAAAGGTAAACGCCGTTCGCACATCATCGACCCCCGCACCGGCAGACCCGTGGCCCGCATGCAGGCCGTTACGGTCATCGCACCGGAGGGTAAAGTAAGCGATGCCCTGTCCACCGCGCTTTTCGTCCTGGGTACCGAAGACGGTCTGGCCCTGGTAGACACCCTTGAAGGGGTGGAAGCCCTGATGGTGGACGATAAGGGGGGGATTTTTTATTCCCGGGGGTGGCCGCAGAAGGTCGTTATCTACTGAGAGGCTGCGGGAAAGCACTCATCTACGGCGTTGCGCCCATTTTTCGTCACTGCGACGTACACGCAAGTACGCCTCATTCCTTAAAAGTGCGCGCGCCTTGTATCTGAGCACTTTCCCGCAGCCTCTTGGGTTGGAAGGCACTCATCTGGGGCGTTGCGCTCATCTCTGACGTTTTTACCTTCCTTTTTCTACTCAAAATATTTAATTATGTGAATAAGCTACAAAAGTGGTCACCCCGCGACTTGGAGGCTGTGTCGTAATTAAAAACGTGAAAATGAAGGCTTTCATATTTGCCCTATAAGCGATTATTTTAAAATTTGAATGATCGTATGGCTTAAAAAAACAGCTTCTAAACCAGCAAAAATGAATTGTGACACAGCCTCCAAGCCGCAGGGTGGCAGAATTTTTAATAATAGTCAGTTGAGTGGATGAAACCCACCATGTACAGGCAGTGGATCATTGGTGGGTAGCGCAGAAGCTTCCGCTTACTGTGCCGTACGGATGCTGAATAATAGTTTTTTGAATTGTTCATTTTCCTGAAGTTTACAGAGCGGCTTCAGCTTTTCGTTTTCCTTTGCCGCAATGCCATCGGCAGCATTGTACAGCCATATGCCTTTCAGTTTGCCGGCTGAGAAATAAAATTTGTGGGTCCAGTTTGTGTTGGGCGGCATGTCAATCTGTTCAGAGCCTATAATCATACTGGTTATACCGGTGACGGTTGTGAAATCGTCGCTTTTTCCAAGTTCCTTCATGTCAAGATCATAAAAGCTAACATAGGCTTGTTCCGGGTTCTCCATATCACCTGCAAGAGATGCGCTTGTGAATCCTGCAAGCAGGGTCAAAACAACTATTGACACAATAATTGGCGGGCGGAGTACCGCCTTCATGCTGAATGTATTCATGGTGTGCTCCTGTTTATGATTCAATACATAACACTGAAAATGTTACATAAAAGCGCAACAAAATCAATAAAAGAGAGGGGTTCTAAGGAGCGTATTTTTTTCACCACCCGCTACGCTCGAGACACCCTTCGACGTTGCTCAGGGCAGGCCCTTCGGCTGCGCGCAGGACAAGCGGAGAGACGTTGCTGCAAAAACTGGATTCCGCGGTCAAGAGACTGTGTCGCAATTACAAATGATCATTGACATAAAATATATAGACTCATAAAGACCGGTTACCAGTACAAGCTATGTTATAATAGCTCCTTACTGAAAGGAGACAATTAATGGCATATCGAACCGGCAACCGTCATCAAATGGCATTACTGCCCAAAAGCATCGAAGAATATGTAGAGAAAGATGATGCCGTGAGGGCCTATGATGCCTTCGTAGAAGCACTTGATCTTGATCAGCTTGGGATAAAAATAAACCCCTGCAATGTAGGTAACCCGTCTTATGATCCCCAGGCTATGCTGAAATTGCTTGTTTACGGCTACTCCTACGGTGTGCGCAGCAGCCGTAAACTGGAGCGAGAAGCAAAGCACAATATGTCTTTTATCTGGCTGATAGGCGGATTGAAGCCGAATCATAAAACCATAGCAGAGTTCAGGCGCAAAAACAAAAAAGCGATCAAAAAGGTGCTTCGACAATGCGCCCGGCTGTGCATCAAGCTTGATTTGATAGGAGGCAATGTGCTTTTTGTTGACGGCAGCAAAATCCGGGCAAATGCTTCTGCGGGCCGGACCCATGATAAAGCATGGTATGAGGAGCAAATCCGCCATCTTGACCAACGCATCGATAATCTGCTTGCAGAATGTGAAGCTGTGGACAAGCAGGAAGAGCATCTGGGTTCCAGCGTGACTATGGATAAAAAGCTTGGCCAGGCAGAGCGTTTAAAACAAACGATACAGGAAGCACTGGATGCATTTAAGGAGTCTGACCGCAAAAAGATCAACCAAACCGATCCGGACTGCGCAAATATGCACAGCAAACAGGGCAGTCATGCAAGCTATAATGTGCAGAGTGTCGTAGACGAAAAAGCAGGGTTGATCGTCCACGCCGAACCCGTCCCGGATGTAAATGACCGGAAGCAGTTTGCTGAGCAAATAACAAAGGCACATGAGGTATTGCCCGAACAGTGCACAAGTGCTTGTGCTGATGCAGGATATGCCAACACCGATGAACTGGCAAAAATCGATGCTG
Source organism: Thermodesulfobacteriota bacterium (assembly GCA_028282925.1). GTDB lineage: Bacteria > Desulfobacterota > WTBG01 > CAIYCZ01 > CAIRTM01 > JANQGV01. The sequence goes on along the minus strand of JANQGV010000321.1, from coordinate 424 downwards.
AAGGGATCGAGGTTGTTGTGCCCACACAGGAACAGGCAAGCGGTAAAACAGAAACACCACATGCCAAACAGCAATTTCGATATGACCATGAAAAAGACTGTTTCTACTGCCCGGAGGGTCACCGTCTAATTTACGCTACCACCGATGGGAAAATCGGCAAACGGTTTTACCAGATAGAAGACAAGAAGCTATGCTTCAGGTGCCGGTATTGGGGAATCTGTACGAAAAACAAAAAAAGCGGTCGCAAAGTTACCCGGTTAAAAAACGAAGCAGTTAAAGAGAAACTGGAATCCCTGTACCGAAAAACGGATTCTCAGGAAATATATGCCAAGCGGAAAAACAGGGTTGAACTCCCCTTCGGCCATATAAAACGAAATCTTAAAATGGATGCCTTCCTTCTTCGTGGCCGTGAAGGGGTGAAAGC
>JANQGV010000090.1 GCA_028282925.1 Thermodesulfobacteriota bacterium | reverse complement strand
CTCATCCTTTTCTTTGCTGGCCAAAGAAAAGGATGCAAAAGAAAGGCCACCCTGCAACTTATCCCGCCTAACAGGCGGGACATGTTGCAGGGTGGCCTTCCTTTTGCATCCTTTTCTTTGGCCAGCAAAGAAAAGGATGAGTAAACAGGTTTTAAAAACCCGTTCTTCAACAGGATAGGTAAAAGCTTACAAACTACATTCATACATTTTACAGGTTACTTCTTCGCCGCCAGGACGGCATCAATGGCACTGAATATCTTCTGCTTCCCCTCCCCCGTCACAGCCGAAAACGGATACACCTTCTCAACCTGCAGAAACTTCTGCCAGGCCTGTTGCGATTTGGCGCGCTGCCCGCGCTTCAGTTTGTCGATCTTGGTCAGAACAACAATAAAGGGAACCTCCTGCTGCACCAGCCACCGGGCGAACAGGGCCTCGTCTTCACGGGGGTCGCGCCGCGCGTCGACAATCTGAATCATCAGGAGCAGATACGGGCTTTGCACTAAATAGCCCTCGATAAGCTGCTCCCATTTCTTCTTAACCGCCAGGGGCACCTTGGCATAGCCGTAGCCGGGAAGGTCCACAAAATAAACGTTCTTGTTCACTTCAATATAGTTGAGGGACTGGGTCCGCCCCGGGGTCGAGCTGGTCTTGGCAAGCCCTTTGCGGTTGAGCAGCGAGTTTATCAGCGACGACTTTCCCACATTGGACCTGCCGGAAAATGCAATTTCGGGAAATTGTGTTTTCGGCAAATCGTTCAGATTGAATACACTCTTTATAAAACGCGCATCGACAATTTTCATAATCCCAAGCCTTTGCTGGTAAAAGCACATGTCCTAACCGGCATCGAAGAATGCACCATGGTAATCACATATAATATGTGTCACCCTGCGACTTGTTCGCAGGGGCTATAGGGCCGCAAAAAAGGTACTACCTGCAACGACCCCAAAGCATATGAGCTCCACATAATTATCAGTAGGGTGGGTGCAACGCAGTGAAACCCACCATGGCATCCGAGCAAACAACCGGTGGGTTCCGTTTACACTCCACCCACCCTACTCTGTTTTTTCTATTCGTGTTTTCAGCTTACGCATCAAGCGTTTATCTATCCCCCCAGTTCCTCTGCAACAAGCCGCCGGTACAGCTCCATACATCTCGTGGTCATCTCCCCCACAGTGCCGGCGCCGATCTGCTTCCCAATCACCGACAAAAGCGGCATCACCTCCATCAGGGAGTTGGTCAGAAACGCCTCGTCGGCCCCCATCAGTTCATCCGGGCTAACGTTACGTACCGACACGTTTAACCCCTCCCCTTCGGCGCCGTCAATCAAAGCCTCGCGGGTAATGCCCGGTAAAACCCCGGCATCAACGGGAGGCGTAACCAGGGTGCCCCCCTTCACCAAAAAGATATTGCTGATGGAGCCTTCAGCCAGGTTGCCGTCGACATTCAGAAACAGGGCCTCATCGGTCCCCCGCTTCTTTGCCTCCATGCGGCCCAGGATATTATCAAGGTAATTGATGCTTTTTATATTTGATACAGGCGAGTAGTTGTTGCGTCGAATCGATACCACGTGAGCGTGCAGGCCCTGCTCGCAGCGCGCTTTTCGCCCGTGGTCAAAGGCCCGCGCGGTCACAATAACCGACACGCCCGCATCCGGCAGGGGATCGGGCCCGCCGCCCCCTTCACGAAACGCCATAACCTTCACGTTTGCATCAGTCAGATCATTTGCCGCCAGAATCCGTGCTATCCCTTTCAGTAAGTGTTCTGCATCAAGGTCCTCCCGGCAGCGCAAAACGCCCAGTCCTTCATTCAGCCGTTGTATGTGCCTGTCAAACCGGAACAGCCTGCCCCCGTAGGCCCGCATGGTTTCAAACACACCGTCGCCGAACTGAAACCCGCGGTTGCCGACCTCAAGCAGCGGGGCGTCGGCATCGCACAGCGAATCGTTATATAAAATGTGTTGTTTCATTGCTCTTTTCCCGTATGGCCTGCATTATGCCGCGGCCCTTATGCAGCGTTTCTTCATATTCAAGCCGGGGGTCCGAGTCGGCCACAATGCCGCCCCCCACGTTAAACAAGTACTGTCCCGCCCTGTGCAGCACCGTCCGGATGGCAATATTCAGATCGGCCTCACCGTTGAAGCCCAGGTACCCCAGCGAGCCCGTATACACAGAGCGGCGGCAGGGCTCCAGCTCCTCGATGATCTCCATGGCCCTGATTTTCGGCGCCCCGGTAATGGAGCCGCCCGGAAAACAGGCCCGCAAACAGTCAAGGGTGCCAAGGCCCTGGTCTATCTCGCCGTAAATAGTCGACACCAGGTGATACACATTGGCATAGGCCTCAATATCAAAAAGGGGATCAGGGTAGATACTGCCGCACCGGCACACCCGCCCCAGGTCGTTTCGCTCCAGATCTATAATCATCAGCAGTTCGGCGTGGTCCTTTTCACTCACCATAAGCTCCTCCCGCATGAGCCGGTCCTCTTCCGGGTCCTTACCCCTGGGGCGCGTGCCTTTTATAGGCCGGGTCTGAACGGAGCTTCCCGATACGCGCAGAAACCGCTCCGGCGACGAGCTTAATATATGAAACGTGTCGTAATTAAAAAAGCAGGAATACGGCGCCGGGCTTACCTGTCGCAAAGCTCCATACAGCACCTGGGGCGGCACATCAAGGTGCCCGGCGAACCGCTGCGACAAGTTCACCTGGTACACATCACCTGCGGCTATATGCTCTTTAATCTTCAACACCGCCTCGCAGTAGGCATCGCGGGAAAAGGTGGAGGTGAATTCGCCTGCATGGTCGGCGGAATGCGCCTCCGGTTTCACCGCACCTGCAGAACCCGCGTCAAGCAGGCTGCGCACCCGGTCTATATCCTTCCGGGCCTTGCGCTTCTGGGCGGCGGGGTCTGCCTCGGGCAGCCCGGTGGCAACAGCACAAACGCTTCGCTCCTGATGGTCGATACAGACAACCGTTGCATACATGCCAAGCATGCAGTCGGGCATATCCATATCATCTGCGGCAAGGACTGGTATGCGCTCGATCACCCGTCCCATATCATACCCGAAATACCCGGCCGCCCCACCGGCAAAAGGCGGGCCGCCCGGAAGGGCTTCAACCCGGTAACGCTTCATAATATCTTTTATACAGTAAAACGGATCAGCGGTGCGCTCCTCTTGATGCCCGTTCTCCTGCAAGGAACACTGCCTCCCCCGGCTGCTGAACACCAGGAACGGCTCCACCCCCAGGAACGAATACCTGGCCCCGGCAAACCGCCCCGGTCCGCCGTCAAGGTAAAACCCGAAAGGCCGCGCCATAACAGCGCTCACAAGGGCCTCGTGCTCTCCGTACGGACACAGCTCTTCAATAATCGGTTGTGCGGATATCTGCTTTTCCGTCATGTACAGTTCAGAACAAAGATTAGGGGTCGGCGGGTCACAGCAGACCCAGGTCGTGAATTTCTTCTATATCTATATCAATACTTCTGCCGCTTGTCGTCAGATAATTTCCAACCATCACCCCGTTTGCCCCTGCAATATACATCAACGGCTGCAACGTTTTCAAGTTCCGTTCACGCCCGCCGCAGATACGAATTTCGCGGCCCGGCAGCACAAAGCGGTACAGGGCGATATACTTTAAAATTTCAAGCGGCCCCATGCCCGGCATATGCTCAAGGGGCGTGCCTTTGATAGGGCTCAGGAAATTCAGCGGCACAGACACAACCTCCAACTCCCGCAACTGAAACGCCATCTCTATGCGCTGTTGCACCGATTCGCCAAGGCCCAGTATCCCACCGGCGCATACTTCAAGCCCCTGGTCGTGGGCGGCCCGGATGGTTGCAGTACGGTCTTCAAAGCTGTGGGTGGTGCACACTTCCGGGAAAAAGCTCCCGGCCGTTTCCAGGTTGTGATGATACCGCTTCAAACCCGCTTCCCGCAAAAGTCCCATCTCCTCTCCGTTCAAGATGCCAAGCGATGCACAGGGCAGCACCTTTCCCTTCCGCGCAATTTCCGCAATGGCCGCGCACATCTCCTCGAAGGCTTTCTTCCCGCCCGCGCCCCGGCCGCTGGTGACAATGCTGAACCGGTGCACGTCCTGTTCGGCCGCCTCATCAGCGGCCCGCACCATTTCATCTTGCGCCAGCAACGGATAGGTCTCAACCCCGGTAGCAAACGCCGCCGACTGGGCGCAGAACCGGCAGTCCTCACTGCAGGTGCCCGAGCGCGCGTTGACAATGGCGCACCGGTTGATGTGCCCGCCGTGAAACTGGTTGCGCACCATGTTTGCAAACGACATCAGACTCACAATGTCCACCTGGCTGCTCAGCCCCGCAATCTTCTCCGCCTCTTCCAGACTCACGGCATTGCCGCCCAGCACCCGGTCGGTCAACTCCTGTAAAAAAACATACGTCTTGTCTTCTTTAATACCTTTTTTCATAATCTCATCCACAATACTTCATGCTCTAAAATTGTATACAAGGGTGGGTGCAGCGTAAGCGGAACCCACCATGTGTGCCAATCAGCAAATCGGTGGGTTCCGTTGTAACTCCACCCACCCTTGCTCTTTTCACTGCTCTTTATGAATACATTATAGCAGGGTGCGCACTGCGCACCTCAAAATTGTCACCCTGCAACTGTTGGAGCACAAGCGGAAATTCCGTATCTCAGATCGGGATTCGCAGGGTCCATTCATTTTATACAAACAATTCTACCTTTGCATTACAGCACAAATTAAAAACGGTATAACAGGTTTTATTTTTCGTAAGGGAGCCTCTCCGTGGGCTCCCGAAAAGTCATTTCACCACCCGCTGCGCTAGAGACACGAAGACCACAGAGGAGAAATACTTTTTTTACTTTGTCGGGAGACGACGACAAAGGAAGAGAGTGTCTCATTTTTGTCGCCCTGGCATGCATACATCCTGCCCGAAGGGCCGTGAGTGTTTTGATGGAAGGCCGCTTGCGCTGAGCTTGCCGAATGTGTCTCCCCTTCCGTCAAAAGATATTTTCTCTCCGTGTTCTCTGTGCCTCTGTGGTTCAATCTTTTTTTTACTTTCTTCTTACCACCTCAACGACAAATCCCCGCACACAATCTCGCACCTCTTGCCGCCGGGCTCTTCAAGCACAAGGTGCCCGTCTGCCGTAATGCCCCGGGCAATACCGCTTCGCGACTCCTCACCACTCACAATGGTTACCTCTTTATCCAGAATGAGCGAATGCTCTTCCCATTCGCGGCGCAGCTCGTCTCCCGACCCGGCGGACAACCGACCGTAGCGAACATCCACCTGCCGCAGTAATTCCTGCAACAGTTCCGTCCTTGATACAGTCCTTCCCGCGGCATCGCCAAGCGATGTTGCAATATCTTTGATTTCAGGGATGCCTGCCGGGCTCAAGTTCACGTTCAGCCCGATCCCGATCACAACATAACGCACAACATCGTGGTCGGCCAGGAACTCGGTCAGCACCCCGCACACTTTTTTGTTGCCGATATACACATCATTGGGCCACTTGATCCGCGCTTCTATACCGCACACATTTTGTATCGCATGCACAACCGCAACCGAGGCCAGCATGGTCAGCCTGAAGATGGCGGCGGTTTGCAGCGCAGGATACAGTATCAGCGAGCATAAAATATTCTCTCCCCCGGGCGATATCCAGGTGCGGTCCATCCGTCCCTTGCCCCGGGTCTGTTCTTCGGCCACCACCAGAGCCCCGTCGGCTACCCCCTGCACGGCCAGGTCTTTGGCTACCCGGTTGGTGGAGTCGATGCTCTGGTAGTAGTATATTCCGCGCCCTACCCGATCTGTTGCCAGGCCGTTTTGCACCAGCTCCGGATACAGCCGGTCGGGCACTTCCTTCAGGCAATACCCTTTCCGTATTCCGGCGTTAATGCCGAACCCCTGCTTTCGCAAAGCCGCAATATGTTTCCACACCCCGGCTCGGGAAATGCCCGCCGCTTTCACCAAACGTTCTCCCGGCACAAAAATGCCGGCATTGTGCAAAAGCGTTGTCAGTATAATTGACTGGGGCGACTGTTCTTTCGTATCGTTCATGGCTTTCTGCTGTCTATTTATATATAACCGGGTACAACTCCCTGGCTCATTATCCTGCTTCCTGCTATTACGAGGAGTGAGACTACAGCGACGGATAATTCGTGCAATCCCGATCTGATCGGGATAGATGGGCGTTCTCCGACAGTCGTACGTCGGAAAATGGTACCATAAACAGCACCAACCGTAAACGTTCAAAAATTTTTCGGTTTACACTTACCCTGCATCACACTATCGTATTGAATACTAAAACTTTTTTTAAAAAGCACAGCCACCCACTACATATAGGCAGCCCCACTGCACGCCACACAATATAATGTAAAAAATCATCAATCTGCAAAATCGACCACAATTGTTGAACAATTTCAAAGATCTACATTTTTAGTGTCAGGTACACGTTTAAACGATATACATAACTACTCATTTATTCTTTTTTATTCAAGTTATATTAATAACTTTCCGAAATTAATATATAGAGGGTTACAAGTAATCAGAATTACACGATTAATTGCCTGTGGAGGTTGGGGACATATCAACGGCTATAGTTGATATACGTGCAAAACGCACCGGGGGTGACATTATCGAAATGGAAACGACCGTATCAACCGACAACCTGAAAAGCATATATGACCAGGAGGACTACCGTGGCCGTCTGACGGTGTTCGAGACCCAGGACAGATCCAAGGCATATATGAAGGTTATCCCCTCACCCACCGATGAGCAGTACATGACCGACGACATCCTCTTTATCCTCTCCAAGGTAAAGGTAACCTACGGCCTGAAGGAAGACGCCATTGAAGCCGCTGCTGAAACCCTCACGAAAGGCGGCCCGGCAACCGACGTTATCCTGATAGCCGAAGGCAAAAGCCCGGTAAACGGCCAGGACACCTCTTTTGAGTACGGCTACAATCAGGAGGACCCCTACGTTGAGCCGGGCCAGATGATCCTGCGGGTCAAGGACCCCACCGACGGCCAGGACGGTATCGACATCGGCGGCGACGCCATTGCCGCCTCCCCCGGCACGGTCATTGAGGTCATCGCCGGCGACCACGTTCTCACCGAAAACAACTCCGAGTTCACCAGTGAAATATTCGGCATGGTGAACTTTGAAAACCGGCTGCTCGAGGTCAACAAAGTCCTTGACATAAAAATCAACGACGACGAAATGGAGGCCGCCCTGACCTACAGCGGCACCACGAAACTGACCCGCGAAAAAATCATCGAAGAGCTGCATGCCAAAAGCGTTACTTCCGGCGTCGACAACAAGGCCATCGACTTCATTGTTTCCGAGTTCAACTCCCATGGCAAGCCCATCAAAAACTTTTGCATAGCCCGGGGCACGCCCAGCAAGCCGGGGCGCGACGGCGAAATTAAATATTTCTTCGACACGGCCGACGGCCCGACCTTCAAGGAAAAAAAGGACGGCAGCATCGACATCCGCGAAACAAACATCATCAATTGCGTCAAAGAAAACCAGGAAATCGCAGAACTCATTCCCCACATCGAACCGACCTACGGCAAAAGCATCTTCGGCCAGATCATTGCACCTCCCAAGGTCAACAAAGTCTCTCTCAGCGTCGGTAAAAACGTAAAGGTCTCGTCCGACGGCCGCCACCTTTTCGCCGAGCTCAACGGACGGCCCGTTATTGAAAGGGGTTCCCTCGGCCACCGCATCAGTGTCAGCGAAGTGTTCAGCGTGCCGGGAGATCTTGATCTTTCCATCGGCAATATCGACTTTGACGGCGTGGTGGAAATCGGGGGCGACGTTGAAGACGGTTTTTCCGTCAAGGCATCCAAGTCCATCACTATTATGGGGGTTGTGGGCGCCTGCAACCTCGAGTCCGGGCTCGACATCACCATCAACGGCGGCTGCAACGGCAAAGAGCAGGCCCAAATCCTGTGCGGCCAAAATCTCGAGGCCCGCTACCTCAACGAGGTCAACGTGGTCTGCCGGGGCGATATCACCATTCACAACGAAATCGTCAACTCCGATGTAAAAACCCTGGGCCGCATCACGGTCGGCTCCGGCGGCAACATCCGGGGCGGCACCGTCAGCGCCAAGCAGGGCATCGAGTCATACGACATCGGCTCCGACATGGGCGTGAAAACCGTCCTGGTGCCCGGTGAGGACTATGAGCTGCTTGAAAAGTGCAAGGAAATCGACGAAAAAATCATCGACATCAATAACGAATACTCCGAAATCAGCGAGCGCATTGCCCCGCTGATGAAAAACAAGGAACTGCTGGGCAAGCTCCCGCAGGAACAGCGCGACAAGCTTAAAGACACCGTCGAACATATCCAGCAGTTGCGCGAAGAAAAAGACGTCCTCAATAAAACCAAAAGCGAGCTCATTGCCAAGGCCATGGCAACCGCCAAGCCTGAGGCAATCGTCAAGAATCACATCTACCACAGCGTCATCCTGAAAATCGGCGACTCCCGCCGTGAGATCAGCAGCATGCTGGAAGGCCCCCTGCGCCTCTACGAAGAAGAAGACCGCATCACCGTCGAACCCTTTTTCGAGAAGTAGTAGTAACGGGCTTACGACCTTATCTCAATTCCATTTCCACCAGTTCCACAAAATATATTATATATCAGCACCGGTAGATAATATAAAACGGGCTGGTCAGAGGTGCTATGATAGCACCTCAAGCCTAAACCTTATTAAAGGAGACCAGCCCATGAAAACAGCATACGTTGAAAT
>JANQGV010000312.1 GCA_028282925.1 Thermodesulfobacteriota bacterium | reverse complement strand
TGCCCGGAGATTCAGGCTGCACGGACCGAAAGCCGAAGAGGCGTACTCATCTGTACGTTGATGAGGCTGCAGGGAGTACAGCCTGTAGATTCGGGCATTTCAGAAGCCGCAGCAGAATTCTTCGCTTGTTTTGAGACTAGGCGGGATAACGGGGACATAACATTCATCGAGGAGCAATCACATGTTTCAAATTATTAAGCGCGAAGAAATGTCTAAAGGTACCGTGGTGCTTAATGAAATCGAAGCCCCGCTTATTGCCCGCAAAGCAAAGCCCGGTCAATTTGTGATCCTGAAGGCAAATGAGACCGGTGAGCGGATTCCCTTGACAGTGGCAGACACACACCCCGATCAGGGAACCATCACGGTCATTTACATGGTTGTCGGCCGCTCCACAGCCCTCTTCAAGGAGCTGCAAGAGGGTGACGGATACCTGGATGTCATTGGCCCGCTGGGCCAGCCGACACATCTCGAAAAAGTCGGCACCGTGGTGTGTGTGGGCGGCGGAACAGGAGTTGCCGTACTGCATCCCATAACCCGCGGACTGCACCGAAAGGAAAACCGTGTCATCAGCATAATCGGCGCCCGAACCAAGGATCTCCTGATCCTGGAGGACCGCATGAACACCGTATCGGATGAACTGCATGTCTGCACCGACGACGGCTCATACGGCCACAAGGGCTTTGTCACCGATATCCTGCGGGACATCCTCGAAAAAGAGCAGGTAGGGCTGGTCGTGGGGATCGGCCCGGTACCCATGATGAAGTTCGTTTGTGACATTACCCGGCCCCATGGCGTTAAGACCCTTGTCAGCTTGAATCCCATCATGATCGACGGCACCGGCATGTGCGGCTGCTGCCGGGTTTCCGTTGACGGGCAGAACAAGTTTGCCTGCGTTGACGGCCCTGAGTTTGACGGTCATAAGGTCGATTTCGATCAACTTATGCAGCGCCTGCAGGCCTATCGCACCGATGAAGAACAGAGCTCTGAAAAACATGCCTGCAAACTGGGATCATAACCGTATCCCGTCGCTATTGCCCTGTCACGAAGCATAAAAAACGGAGGATTCTATGACTGAAAAAGCAAAAGGGAAAAAGACCCGTATACCCATGCCTGAACAGGCCGCTGAAAAGCGTAGAAGAAATTTTGACGAAGTTCCCCTGGGCTACACCCCTGAAATGGCCATGGAAGAAGCAGCCCGATGCCTGCAGTGCAAATCGCCGGCCTGCGCAGAAGGATGCCCGGTTGAAATCGACATCCCCGCGTTTATCGGCCTTATAAAAGAAGGAAAATACATTGAAGCCATAACAAGCGTTTGGGAAAAGAACAGCCTTCCCGCCGTCTGCGGACGGGTATGCCCCCAGGAAATTCAGTGCGAAGGCAAATGCATCCTCGCAAAAAAGGGTGAGCCCGTTGCTATCGGCAACCTGGAGCGTTTTGCCGCTGACTATGCCCGCTCCCACGGTGCGGCTGAAATCCCTTCCCCGGCTCCCTCAACAGGAAAGCGGGTGGCCGTGGTCGGGTCGGGGCCTGCCGGTCTGACCGTTGCCGGCGACCTGATTGCCAAAGGCCATGAAGTGACGGTTTATGAAGCATTTCATAAACCGGGCGGGGTTCTGGTCTATGGCATTCCCGAGTTCAGGCTGCCCAAGGAAATTGTTTTTGCCGAAGTGGCCCTGCTCGAACGGCAGGGAGTCAATCTTCTATGCAATACGGTGGTCGGCCGAACCGTAACCCTTGATGAGCTCTTTGCTGAAAACTACAATGCAATTTTTCTTGGTGTTGGGGCCGGGCTGCCGACATTCATGAACCTTCCCGGCGAAAACCTTATCGGCATATTGTCGGCCAATGAATATCTGACCCGCGCAAATCTCATGAAGGCCTACCGGTTTCCCGATTACGACACACCTATCCCCCGGGGCAAACGGGTAGCGGTACTTGGCGCCGGCAACGTTGCCATGGATTCCGCCCGCACCGCCATGCGGCTTGGTGCGGAGTCTGTTCAGATCGTTTACCGCCGCTCACGCCAGGAAATGCCGGCCCGAACAGCCGAAATACACCATGCCGAAGAGGAAGGAATTGAGTTTTTCCTTCTTACCAACCCTACCCGATTTATCGGCAACGACAGCGGACGGGTGTGCGGTATGGAATGTCTGAAAATGGAGCTTGGCGAGCCGGATGCCTCTGGAAGGCGCCGGCCGATCCCCATTGAAGGATCGGAGTTCCGCCTTGAGTGCGACCTGGTGATTGTGGCCGTTGGATCGGGAGCAAATCCCCTGTTGACCCACTCCACCGAAGGCCTGAAGCTCAATAAATGGGGCTATATTGATGCTGACCCCGAAACCGGGAAAACGAGCCTCAAGGGCGTATGGGCCGGGGGCGATATTGTTACCGGGTCCGCAACCGTTATTCTTGCCATGGGTGCCGGGCGCAAAGCTGCCGATTCCATGCATTCGTACCTGACCCTGGGCTGGTAGAGGACATCCGTTGAAATATCTTTGTAACGAAGGACTGTTGGAAAAAGGTCGAATACATAACGCGTAAGATACTTTAGAACGCAACAGATGTCCCTTTTCCGACAGTCTTTCCCTTTACAGCCATGTTTAAAAATAAGCGGTCAATTCTTTACTCTTTAAGTTTGTCCCTTCTGATCGGGACTGTGTCTCAAGCTCTCTACATATACCATCAAACATACCTTGAACGCCTGGGCCTGAAAACAATCGGCCTCAAAAGCAAAATAATCACCCTGAAAGTCATTATCGGCACGCTCCTTAACAAACCGGAAATTGCTATTAAATCATTACTATTATTCTGGATGGCATTTTTTCTCTCATTCGGATGTATTTTATGCATAGCATGGATATGCACAAAGCAGAAAAAAAGTCTTAACAAGTAGGGGTTTTTTGTTTTATAAAATAAGTATAAGTACGTATCGCTTTATAATGCTATTTTGATAGCGGTAGCAGGCCATACAGGCCGCAGGATTTACCGTTGGTCGGCTTAACACGCACCATAACAATCGGGCTCAAGAATAAAATGTAGTTAATTCTTTTATTATATGCAGAATATATTATAAATGTATGCTATAGATTTAAGAGAATAAAGTGTAATCACATTCTGGACAAATCGCTTTTTTATCATTACAACTATAGAAGATAAAAAAATCTGCTGCGACCCGTAATACATTCCAGACCTTGCTGGAGGATATCGAATGTCAACCCCGGAAAAAACCAAGATACTTCTTGTTGAAGATTCACCCCTCATGCAAAAAATGGAAATAAGCGTTATTTCCTCCCTGGGTTATAAAAATATCGTCTCTGCCGAAAACGGCAATGATGCCATAGAAAAACTGCAGGAACAAGGCGATATCGACCTTATTATCAGCGACTGGAATATGCCCGAAAAAGACGGCTATGAGCTGCTGCTGTGGGTGCGCGCCGATGAAAAATGCAAGAATATACCGTTTCTTATGGCCACCGGCCAGGGTGACCGTGAGCAGGCCGAAAAAGCCTCCGGTGCCGGGGTCAGCAGCTTCATCGCAAAACCTTTTAATGCCGAAGAGCTGCAAAAAAAAATAGACGAAGCCCTGGGGCTGATCGAAGAGGAAGAGGAAATACCCGAGGAAGAGCTTTCCCCCCAAATCGGGGCCTCCGGCAAAGTCGTGCTGCGCATAGCACATATTCAGATCACCGACCACCTGCTGCTGGGTATGATGCAAAACATGATTCAGCGGGGTGAACTCCAGCCCAAATATTTCGAACTCGAAACCAGATGCATGCCGGGCTGGAACCCGGTGCAGCAGGACCTTGAAAAAGGCCGCATCGACGCCGCCTTTGTGCTTGCCCCCATCGCCATGGACCTGTTTGCCTATGGTGCCCCCATAAAGCTGGTCATGTTCGCCCATAAAAACGGCAGTATTTTCGTGCGCGGCAAACACGGTCTGTATGAGGATCCATATGAAAATTTTTTCAGGGGTAAAACATTCTATATCCCCCATAAAATGTCGGTGCACCATATGCTGGCCCATATGTTCTTTAAACAGATCGGTCTTGATGCCGGCATGGAAGGCCACCATGATATAACTTTTGAAGTAGTGCCGCCCATAAAAATGCCCGAGTTCCTGGCAACCAACCCCGCCGCCTGCGGATACATGGTTGCCGAACCCCTGGGAACAAAAGCCATTGCCGCCGGCGCCGCCGATCTGCAGTTTTTGTCGGGTGAGCTTTGGGAAAACCATCCCTGCTGTATCCTGGCAATGCGTGACAGCTTTATCGAGCAGCACCGCGATGCTGTGTACGAATTTACCGAAATGCTGGCCCAGGCCGGGTCGGTCATATCCCAGAAACCCGATTCCGCCGCCGAAGTTGCCGTAAACTTTCTTGACCCCAACAAGGCACTTGGCCTGAAAGTGCCGCTGCTGAAAAACGTGCTCCGGGAAGCCCAGGGCATTAAGACCAGCGACCTGTATCCTGTTATAGAAGACCTCGACCGCATGCAGCGCTACATGTCTGAGCAAATGGGCTTCGGCAAGCTGATCGACCTGGAAAAGTTTGTCACCACCGAATTCGCCCAGGCGGCCTGCAAGGAAAGCATTACGGAACGCAAAGCATCGAAACTGCGTGACTCGGCGACCGAAATCCTCGGCATCCTGCATAAGGGGGTCGAAGACAAGGCAAAATCACTTCTCAACAAGGAAGGAAAATATATCACCTTTACCCTGTGCGAACAGGAATACGGCATCGACATTCTGAAGATCAAGGAAATAGTCGGCATGCGCGAGATACGCACCGTGCCCAAAACCCCCGACTATTACAAAGGCGTAATCGATCTGCGCGGCAACGTAATCCCCATCATAGACCTTAGATTGAAATTTGATATGGACCAGCAGGAATACCACGAGCGGACCTGTATCATTATCCTGCAGCTCGACGTGGGAGAAACAATCAAACAGGTCGGCGTTGTGGTGGATGCCGTCTCCGAGGTTATGGACATAACCGCCTCCGACATTGAGGAAACACCCTCTTTCGGCTTCGGGATCGATACCAGCCACCTGCTTGCCATGGCAAAGGTCAATGGCAGCGTAAAAATGCTGCTGGATATCGACAAAATCATCAGCACCCAGGACGTTGTGGCTCCGCTGGTTCAGGCCGCATCGTAGTTCGGATTATTATCTCTTTCAAAACAAAAGCCACCTGATCATACAGGTGGCTTTTCCATGCTGATCTGGTTTCTGATTTTATTGAATAATACCATAAATCAGTCTCGGCGTGGCAGATACCGGCCCATGCATGGTGGTAGTACCATTCAGGTCAACATCCTCCAGCTTGTAATGGTATGTCTTTCTGTTCTGCACACCCGTATCCATTAATTCATATGTCGTACCTTCGGTGGGTGATCCTTCCGCAGGAATAAGTCCATTATTTATTTGCTCATACTCTTCACCGTTAAGGGATCGGTATATGTTGAACCCGGCGTTTTCAATTTCTGATTCTGTGCTCCATTGTAAAGCTACTGCCCCGTTTGCCGGAATCGCTTCAAGTGAAGAAAGGGCAATTAACGTTTCACAGCTAACCAGCCCAGTGCCATCATTGTCATGAATATTAGAAGTTCCGGTAAAGCCGTTATTTCTAAGTTGTGTTTCCAGTGCGTTTGCAGTTTCCATTGATAAGTCAGAGTTATAATATACCTTTAAATTAGCGCCATCCAACACAACATTGTATAATGCACAAAGATCCGTTATGACAATGTTATCTAAAATGCTCAAATCTCCACCGATGCTGGTAAGAGCTTCAAGTCCGTTTACATTTAACAAGCCATTATTATCACTAATTCGCAACGCACCTGCAATACTGGTTAATCCCTCAAGACCGCTTAGGCTGGTAAGCCTTGAAGTATAAAAAATTTTAACATTACCACCAACGCTGCTTAAATTGTTCAATCCATTGAAATTGATCATAGCGGTATTCTCAGATAACAATAAATCCCCTCCTACAATGTTTAAACCCTCGAGGCCGTTTAAATTTGTCAGTCTCTGGCATGTTTGAATTCTAAAATAACCGCCAATGCTGGAAACGTTATGAAGACCGTACAGACTGTTCGCAACGCAGTATGATATTTCTGCATTTCCAGTGATATTTGTAATATTATTCAGCCCGTCGAGGTTTGTAAGAGCTGAATGATTCATAATTGTCAAATCGCCGTTTATACTCGTTAAGCTTTCAAGACCTATCATATTGACCAGGCTTGTATTATCCCGCATGCTGACGGATCCACCTACACTGCTAAGGTTATCAAGCCCGGTTAGATTTGTCAGCCCTGCATTGTAGTGTATAATCAAATCCCCACCAACACTGGTAAGGCTTTCAAGACCTGCAAGACTTGTAAATGTTGTATACGAAGCCCCGGGATTAGAAAGAAAACCGACCGTCAAGGTTCCCGTTACTTCTGTATGGCCGGCCAGTGCCGCAATATCGCCACTGTCCTGTATAGTATAATCTCCATCCCAGGCGACTGACTGATTAATAAAACCTATTGTTAATACTATTGTTAAAAGTGAAGAAATGAATACTGTTGAAGTTTTTCTACCTGTTTTCATGAACGCGCCTACAGTCTTTTTCATACTTACACCCCTCTCCCATTATGGTTTAGTCTTTTGACCAATAGTGTCAACTATCAAACACTATTCGCCTGGTTTCCGTTTCATTACTATTAATTAGAGCAATTCACAAAATTCTATAGCCTCAATATCAGGCCCGCCTGGTAAAAGTTTAGGTACGATTAATGAACTCTGTAGGTTTTACGGCCTGTATTGCGGCCGAAGGCCGCTCCTACCCGGCTACAATATTGTGTGAAATGCTCTAGAGTGATGTTATTGTTTTAGATCTTCTGTATCGACCGGAATTGATACAACTTATCATGGTGGCTGCCCCTCTGTGAGAAAAATGCACTTCTATAGTAAAAAAATACTTTATAATTTTTATCCGCGGTAGTGAAAAGTTTCTAAAAAATCATTTTATAGTCAAAATGGTTGCTTTTACCTATATCACCCCTTTAACAAACAAAAAAAGCCGCCTCACTATTGAGGTGGCTTCTAGTATATACATCATTTGACGTAAAACTGTCTTTTACATATCCGGCGGCAGTTCCTTGAACTGGGCATAGGAGAAAACAGGCCCGTCTTTGCAGACATACACCTTGCCAACATTACATTTGCCGCACTTGCCGATACCGCACTTCATGCGGTTTTCCAGGGTGGTGAAAATCTGATCGTCCTTGAAACCCAGCTTCACCAGGTTCTCAAGCACAAACTTGATCATGATGGGCGGGCCGCAGGTAATGGCAATGGTGTTCTTGGGTGAGGGTTTCAGGTCCAGCAGGTACTGGGGCACAAAGCCGACGTTGCCTTTCCAGCCTTCGGCCTCATTGTCCACCGTCAGGTGTACCTTGGCCTTTTTATCTTTTTTCAGGCCCTGCAACTCTTCCAGAAACACCAGGTCATCTGGGGTGCGGGCTCCGTAGATAATATCCAGCCCGGCATAGTCTTTCTTTTTATCGAGCACGTAATTGATAATGGGGCGCAGGGGCGCCTGCCCGATACCGCCGCCGATGGTCAGGATCTTTTTCCCTTTCCACTCGTCAACCGGAAAGGTCGAGCCGCCGTAAGGGCCCCGGATCGTCAGGGCATCGCCCTTTTCAAGCTCGTGCAGCGCGGTGGTTACTTTACCCATACGCATGATGCTGAACTGCAGATAGCCGCTCTGGGTCGGAGAGGAGCAGATCGAGATCATGCTCTCGCCCACGCCCGGCAGACCCACCATGGCACACTGTCCCGGCAGATGCTTGAACGCTTTTTGATCCTTTTTATCCTTGAATGTCACGGTAAACGTTCTGATGGGACGATCCCCGTCTGTTTCCTGGCGGACATCCTTTATCTTGGCTTCGTAAGGAATATACGGATTACTCATTGATAACTTCCCTTACCCTTGTGAGAATTTCGATTAAATCTTCATTAACAGGACACATCTCTATACACCTGCCGCATCCCACGCAGCCGATATGGCCGAGGTTCTGCGGATAGTAGCTGAACTTGTGCAGCATCCGGTTACGGATGCGGTCGCCGCGGTTTTTGCGCGGGTTCTCACCCGAGGCATGCACCGTAAATTCAGGGTACATACAGGCATCCCATACCCGTACGCGCCTGCCGCTACGCGGCACGCCCTCGTCCTGAATATCGAAGCAGTGGCAGGTCGGGCAGTTGTAGGTGCAGATGCCGCACCCGATACACTTATTACCCATTGTTTGCCAGAAATCGTCTGAAAAGCTTTTAGGCAGAGCTTCATGCATCATTTTCAGGTCTACCGAGCGCCGTATTTTACCCTGGGCTTCTTCAGCAGCCTTCTCTTTCTGGGCAGACTGATCGGCGCCGGCTTTTTTCAAAACACTTTTGGCCGACTGTGCGATCTCTTTGCCTTTGTCGGAAAAAACCTCAACAAAATAGCTGTCTCCGATATCGGTAAAAAGCAGGTCCAACCCTTCGGTGCCGGTTGGGCTGCCGCCCACAGACGGGCAAAAGCACCGGTTGGTTGGCTCGGCACAGGCATGCCCGATCAGGACATTAGCCTCCCGCCTGGCACTGTAGTAGGGGTCGTCAAAGTCTTTTTGAAACAGGGGATCAAGAACAACGTAGCTCTTGGCATCACAGGGCCTGATACCGAAAATCACCCTGCGGCTGATTGCGCCCGGCTCTCTTATGCTGAGGCTACCTTCTCCCTGTTCAAACGTAAACATGGTTTCCGTCTGGGGAAAGACCGCCTTTTTAATGGTGGCCGTATAGTCGTCAAGATCAAGCTCAGCCTTGTCCATGTCGTCAACCACCTGAAATACGGTGCTTCCGTTGTCTACCACGGGTGCGATAAGCTGGGCATCCTTCAAAGACTTTAAAAACTTTTTTAATTGTGCCTTTTCTAAAATCAATGTATCCATAGCTCTTTCTTATAAGATTCCTTCGTCAGGATCTTCGGGCTTAAAGGTTGCAAACAACGGTTTGGCTTCCGGGTCGGTCCCGGCCTCATAGTCGAAAAGGTCCTTAACATCTTTTGCCAATTTACGGTTCAGGTCCATCAGGGGTATTGACTGAGGACACACCCGCGCGCACTCGCCGCAGCCGATGCAGCGGCCGGCAAGATGAAAGGCTCTGGTTATATGAAAGTGCAGATTTTCGCTGAACTCGACCGAACGGCGGATAAACTGGGGGCGCAACCGGTCAAGCACACAGTCGCTGCAGTAACACAGCGGGCATACATTGCGGCAGGCATAGCAGCGGATACACTTTGAAAGCTCCTGCTGCCATTTGGCCCCTTTTTCCTCCAGAGACTTGCCTTCCTCTTCGGCTACATCCGCAAAGGTGTCTTCCTCGCCGACGCGTTTTTCGCCCGCTATTTCGTCGTAAATAACCGGGGTTGAATCCTTGCAGCTTTTGCACTTGTCGCTTAAAAGCTCGTCTGCGGGAACTTCGTCGGCCTTGCCGTTTACTGATACAAGCACCTTGCCGTTCTGCAGGCTGACTTCTGCCGGATCAACTACATCGGGAAACCGTTTTTCAAGCTTCGCTATATCAACCACGCCGGGTGAATGAACGCCGATCACCACCAGCTTGTCGCGGTCGATGCCGTTCTCGGCCGCCACCATGGCAACGGCACGGCTGTCGCAGCCCTTGACCACTACGGCGATCTTGCCGTCCGATATGTCCTTCTTACCCAGCGGGCCGATGTTTTCAAGGGTGAGATAGTTTACAAGATTGTGTACGCACAGCGGCGAGAATATCAGCCGGTCGACCTCATCCGGTGAGGTGAGCACACACGGGGCTACCCGAAATCCATAGCTGCCTTTTTCATAACCGACAAGGCAGGCCACATCATCCCGCGACAATACATCTTTGGCAATTTTTCTTAGAGACTCTGTTGCATGCATACCTGTTCTCTCTTTATTTCATTTGGGCCTAAAGCCTTAATATCATTGGTTACTTCCTTAACCACTTCCGCCCATTTGGCACCTTCCGAAGCGGAAACCCAGCTCATCCTGAACCGGTCCGGATGAATGCCCAGGTGTTCCAGAAAACGCCGCAACAGCACCAGCCGCCGCCGGGCCATATAATTACCGCTCACATAGTGGCATTCTCCCGGATGACACCCTGATACCAGCACGCCGTCGGCACCCTGCAGCAGGGCATTAACGATAAAGGCTGGGTTGATGCGGCTGGAACACATAACGCGCACCAACCGGACATTTGCCGGATAGGTAAACCTGCTGGTGCCTGCAAGGTCGGCCCCTGCATACGTACACCAGTTGCACACAAATGAAACAATCTTGGGTTCAAATTCCATGCTTGTTCCTCGTATAACCTTGTTAATAACTCTCGCCGATTGAATTTATAACAGCAAGCAGCTGCTCATCGGTAAAGCCGCTCTGCTGAATTGCTCCGGAATAGCATACGGCAACACAGGCGCCGCAGCTTTTACATAATACTTCATTAACCGCCGCTACCGTTTTAGGCTTGCGGTTCACAACCTGCTCTTCCAGGGCTATGGCATCATAGGGGCAGGCCTCAACGCAATAGCCGCAGCCGCGGCAGGCCTCGGCCCGGACCTTGGAAACCATGGTTTCGGTCTTAACCTTACCCTGGGTGAGCGGCATCAACGCCTGGGCCGCTGAGCCGCTGGCCTGGGCAACCGTATCGGGGATATCCTTGGGCCCCTGGCAGCAGCCTGCCAGAAATACGCCGTCGCTGCCTGAATTGACCGGCCGCAGCTTGGGATGGGCTTCCAGGAAAAAGCCGTCGGCGGAGTTGGACAGTTTCAGCAGCTTGCCCAGATTCTTTGATCCCTGGTTGGGTTTCATACCCACCGCCAGCACCACCAGGTCGGCCGGCACTTCCATGGGTTTGCCTTCCAGGGTATCCTCAGCCCGGCATATCAGTTTGTCGCCCTTGCGGTATACTTCAGACACATTACCGCGCCGGTAGTAAACGCCTTCGCCCTTAACGCGGTCGTAGAATTCTTCATAACCCTTGCCGAAAGCCCGGACGTCGATATAAAAAATCGTTATTTTGGCGTCGGGCATTTTTTCTTTAACCAAGTGGGCATGCTTGGCGGTATACATGCAGCACACCCGCGAGCAATACTCGTTCCCCACGCTCTTGTCGCGGGAGCCGACACACTGGATAAACACCACCTCTTTGGGCTTCTTGCCGTTAATGAGGATATCGCCCTGGTTGGGCCCCGAGGCCGATACAATGCGCTCGAACTCCATGCCGGTAATCACATTATCGTAGCGGGTGTAGCCCAGTTCCGGCTTTTCTTTCGGATCAAAAGTATCAAAGCCGGTGGCCACCACGATGGTGCCCACGTCAAGGGTTACCTGTTCTTCCTGCTGGTCGAGGTTGATGGCGTTCAGTTCTTTACATACCTGCTCGCACTGACGGCAGGTGTTTTCCGTAAAATAGCGGCAGTGGTTCTTGTCTACAATAAATGCGGCCGGGATCGCCTGGGGAAAGGGTATATGCAGGGCCTGCAGCTTTGACAGGCCTTCGTTGAACTTGTCTTTGATGGCAATGGCACAGTAGCTGGCACAGCTTCCGCAGGCATTACAGATATTCTCGTCGATGTAGCGCGGCTTGCGGTTCACCGTCACCTTGAAATTACCCACAAACCCCTGCACGTCTGTAACTTCGCTATAGGCCATGAGCTCGATATTGGGGTGGTTCTTGATGTCGGCCATTTTCGGGGTCAGGATACAGGCCGAGCAGTCGAGGGTGGGAAAAGTTTTGTCGAGCTGCATCATATGACCGCCGATTGAGGGGTCTTTCTCCACCAGATACACCTTAAACCCGTTGTCGGCAATATCAAGAGCAGTCTGAATACCGGCGATACCGCCGCCCACAACCATTGCAGTGGGGGTCACGTCGACAAAATTTTCTTTCAGCGGCTCCAGCAGGGCGGCCTTTGCAACGGCGGCTGCCAGCAGGGCCTTGGCTTTAACCGTGGCCTGCTCGGCATCCTTGTGGACCCAGGAGCAATGCTCAC
Organism: Thermodesulfobacteriota bacterium; assembly: GCA_028282925.1. GTDB lineage: Bacteria > Desulfobacterota > WTBG01 > CAIYCZ01 > CAIRTM01 > JANQGV01. Next base: position 50,285 of record JANQGV010000312.1, on the reverse strand, counting down.
GGATATTGGCTATTTCAAGGCAGTAGGGGTTCAGGCCCGCGCTTTCAAGAGCGTTACGGAACGTAAGCTCATGCATGCGCGGCGAGCAGGCCGCAACCACAATACGGTTCAGGCCCTTTTCTTTAATGTCTTTTCGGATCAGTTCCTGCCCCGGCTCAGAGCACATATACATGTAGTTCTTGGCAATCTTGACGCCGGGAAGGGTCTCGGCAAAGGCCAGCAGTTCGTCGATACCCACGGTCTGGGCGATGTTGACACCGCAATGGCAAACATAGACACCTATTTTTTTTGCACTCATGATTCCTTAGCTGCTTTCTTCTCGATTAATGTTTGGGCAAGAATCTCCGTAATATCCATAACCTGAAGTTTTTCTTCAAGGTCATTGGCCTTGACCGCGTCCTCAAGGGTCAGCAGGCAGAACGGACACGCTACTGCAATCACCTCGGCTCCCATTTCCACAGCGTCCCGTACACGGATATTGGCCAGCCGGTCCGGAGCGTCTTCAATCTCAATCCACATGCGTCCGCCGCCGCCTTCGCAGCACAGGCTGCTCTCGCGGTTGCGGTCGAACTCCATCAGCTTCAGACCGCGGATGTTGCTCAAAATGTTGCGCGGCTCTTCATAGATCGCGTTCTGCTTACCCAGAAAACAGGGGTCGTGGTATACGACCTTTTTTGAGAAGCTTTTGCCCTTGGGCATGCGGCCTTCATCGATCAGCTTTGAGAAAAATTCCGTATAATGGGTTATCTTGGGATTCAGTCCCGGGTATTCATTGCTGAAGGTGTTAAAGCAGTGGGGAGAAATGGATACGACTTCTTTAATATTGTCGTAGCCGTTGAACATCTCGGTGTTGGCTTCGCGCAGGGCGTCGAAGCTCCAGATATCGCCCATGCGCTTGATCTCGTTTCCGCAGCAGATCTCCTCCACTCCGAATATACCGAAATCGATTTTGGCCTTCTGCAGGCAGGCAACCATGGCCCGGGCAACCTTTTGCAGCCGGTTGTCGAAGGCGGGAGTACAGCCCACATACAGCAGCAGTTCGGCCTCGCCGGCGTCTTTCAACTCAAGGTCCTGAAACCATTCGGCCCGTTTTTCCTTGCCCAGGCTCCAGGGATTGTAATTAATGGAAATGCTTTTGAGCACATCCCTGATTGCCGGAGGCAGGGTGCCGTCCTCAACCAGGATGCTGCGCAGGTTCATCACCACATCCTTGGGCTCCACCTCCTTGGGGCAGCGCAGCGAACAGGTTGAACAGGTTGTGCACTGCCACAGGTAATGCTTTTCGCTGGCGAGCTCTTCACCCTGGGCATTAATCACATCATAGACGAGCTTGCGGATATTAAACGGCTCATCCTGAGTGGTAACATAATTAAGCGGGCATCCGGCCGTACATTTACCGCACTGGATACAGCCGAACAGGCCCAGCCTCTCAAGGTATACACAACGTTCGTATGCTTCTTCCACCGATAACCTCTTGTTTATGTAGTTAAATTACGTCTCGTGCCGTTATCATATCCGGCAAGGACTAGCCTGCTTTTTTCTTTTTTGCCGCACGGTGAACGCCCAGGTCGTCAACCAGTTGCAGGGCGCCGTGCGCACAAATTGCCACACACTGCGGATCAGGCGGATCACCGCAGAAATCGCACTTCAGGGCGATATTGGTGTCGGGCTCGAAAAACCAGGGCCGTCCCGGACATGAGGCCCGGCAGACCGTACACTCGTCAAACTCCTGACCGCCGATATTGATCACATTCTTGGATGTACATTCGGCATTGGTAAAGGGTCCGGAGATAACGGGGTGAAAGGTCACGGTTGGTTCGTCGATAAAAATCCTGATTCTGGATTTCAGGGGATTTACCTCACCGTCATAATGAGCTGCCGAACAGGCCGTTTCACACTGCCTGCATCCGGTACATTTTGTATAATCTACCAAAATCTTCTTCATATCGTCCCCTTTTCTGGGTTTTGCTGTAATACTAATATTTTATGTATCATCCTCCGGCAATCGGGGGAAAAATTGCTACCGTATCGCCGTCTTTCAATTCAATACCATTTGCCGCGGCGCCCTGCTTATGGGAAATGCCGTTTATAACGATAATCTTGTCTTCAGGCACCGGCATACCGATGGTATGGAGCAGCTTTTCGAAGGTTGTGCCGCTGGGCAGGGTCATTTTAGCCTTGCCTTTCTGGCCGCCTTCCGGCAGATAGTCCTTGAATCTCATGAAAAGTTTTAATTCAATTTCCATATCTGCTTCCTGTAGGCCTTATGCTATCCCCAGCTTCTTGAGCTTTTTGTCCGAGGGAACACCGTTTTCGTCCCAGCCACGCAGTTCATAATATTCGGGCAGCATTTCTTCCAGACGGCACACCTGGCCTTTGGGACCACCCTGGGTCAGGGGCTCCTCAAGCAACCGCTTGGGCAGGGTGTCGTCCTCTTTGGTAAGCCCGGCTTTCATATTGAACACCCGCTCCAGGTTCCAGATACGCTCGGAGCAGTCTTTCACTTCCTTTACCGTATAGTCAAAACCGGTTGCACCCTTGATCAGGGCCTTCATCTCTTCAAAGCCCCAGCCCGGAGTCAGGGTCACAAACAGGCACAGGCCCGAGGAATCGACCAGGGCCGTAAGGTCCTGGAACACTTTAACGGTTGCGGCCTTGCCTTCGGTTACCAGCGGGTCGAGCTTTTCATGCACTCCCAGAACTTCATTGGCAATGGTATACCCGCGCACATGGCAGGCACCCCGGTTGGAAGTAGCATAGGTAAGACCCATGCCCTGGACCCCGCGGGGGTCATAGGCCGGAATTTCCTGTTTTTTCACACCCATGAACAACTCCGGATGTCCGTAATGCTCGGCAAGATGATAGGACCCATCTGTAGCGATTTTGCCCAGGCCTTTGCGCCAGCCCATTTCCTCAATCAGTTGCACCAGGGCCTCACCGTTTCCGAAACTCAGGTCCATGCCCGCTTCTTCTTTAGGGATATAGCCTTTTTCGTACAGCTCCATTGCAGTTGCAACGGTACAGGCTGCCGAAATCGTGTCCATACCCAATTCGTTACACAGGTAGTTGGCCTTGGTAATGGGAGCCAGATCGTCGATACCGCAGTCGGCACCCATGAGTTCAACGGTTTCATACTCAGGTCCCTCGCCCTGACCGGCAAACTTGGGGTCGTCGATTTTGGTCATACGGGCACAGGCAATGGAACAGGCAAAACAGCCTTTATTTCGGGTTAGTATATTCTCGGCGATGCTTTCACCGCTGATTTCCGAAGCTTTGTCGAACATGCCCTGCTGAAAATTGTTGGTCGGCAGGATGCCGCACTCATTGATGATGTTTACCAGGATCGAGGTTCCGTAGGTGGGAAGCCCCTCGGAGGTAACCGGGCCGTTTTTCAGCTTGTCCATGCAACCCCGCACCGCTTTTTTGAATCCATCAAAATCGGCGGTCTGGATACCCTTGGATCCCTTAACCACAACCGCTTTCAGCTTTTTCGCACCCATAACCGCGCCGACACCCGAGCGTCCGGCAGCACGGTGCTTATCATTCACGATACAGGCGATCCGCGACAGCTTCTCCCCGGCCGGGCCGATACAGGCAATGCGGGTCTCTTCCGCCAGCCACGGGTCATCAATCTTTTCCCGGATAAGCTCTTCGGTTATATGGGTAGGTTTTCCCCAGAGGTCTTTTGCGGGTTTAAGCTCAATGCTGTCGTCATTAATCCACAGGGCCACCGGCTCTTTGGACTTGCCTTCAAAAATAATGCCGTTATAGCCGGCAAACCTGAGCTCGGCCGGGAAATAGCCGCCTGAATTTGAAGAGGCAATCGTGCCGGTCAGGGGCGATTTTGTAATTACCATATAGCGGGCGCTTGCCGGAGCGCCGGTTCCGGTGAGTGGGCCAGCCAGGAAAATAAGCTTGTTTTCCGGGCTGAGCGGGTCAACATTGGGATCTACTTCATCGCAGAACATTTTGGTACCAAGGCCCCTGCCGCCGATATAATCGCGCGCGAGCTTGGGATCAATCTCTTCAACCTTGCAGGAACCTTCGGTTAGGTTAACCCGTATTAGTTTGCCTGGCCACGAATTCATACCTCTGCACCTCCATTTATGACAAATTTATTACAACCAAATTCTTCGTAACTACCGTACTGCCTTGAAAAAAGTCTGTACAAACAAAAAAGCCTAATGGGCGTACACCTACCCATTAGGCTTCCTTCGCAAACACGGCGGGCTGAACCGGGTTCAGCCTTATCGGCTCCGTAAAGGAGCTCGGAACACCTTTTTATATGTAAATATATGTGCTAAATGACTTCCTTGATACAGATAAATTTAATTAACATAAAAAAATAATTGGGTCAAATAATTTCTACATAACTGGTTATTATAACTACGAAATACCCCCAAACCGGGTGACATTTTCTGTTTGGCTCATGATTTTCGGCAGCACTTTGTTTCTAATTGACTTTTTTGGTAAAACATACAAAAATAATATCTAATAATAAAACCCCGAGCTGCTCCTCCTAAAACAACCGTCATGGAGTTGCAGCCGATAGGGTGGATGCCGAAAGGCTACCGCCTCCCGGATTTGGCAAGGGGACAAAGCACACCTCTTTGCAGAACCTGCATGGCTGCATTGTAAGCGTTCTGCATCACCGGTACCTTTTACCTGCTTTTCTCCTCACCTTTTCCGAATAAACAACGTCACAACCAATGGTCTGCTGGGAAACAATCGTAACGGGAGACTGTAAATGAAAAAGACTTTGTAGGGCCTGAGCAAAACCGACACTAAAACCCCGAGCTGCCCCTCCTAAAACAACCGTCATGGAGCTGCAGCCGATAGGGTGGATGCCGAAAGGCTACCGCCTCCCGGATTTGGCAAGGGGACAAAGCACGCCACTCTGCAGAACCGGCATGTCTGCATAGCCAGAGTTCTGCATCATCGGTATATCCACGCGCGCTCCTCACCATTTCCGCTAAAAATCTGCCGAAATAAATAAAAGGAGACTGCTGGAGAATGTTCAGATACAAGGCGCGCGAAACCCTTGGGAATGAGGCGTACATGTCTGTACGTCGCAGTGACGAAGGGTGAGCGCAACACCGTAGATGGGCGTTCTCCGTCAGTCTCCCGGTGAGTAATTATTAAACACATAAGGGAGCGTTACTATGAAACTGAAAAAAACCTTGCATATCAATGGCATTAAAATGGATATCATTGCCGACCACGAAACATCCCTAGCAGATGTCATCCGCAACCAACTGGGGCTCACCGGCACAAAAGTGGGTTGCGGAGAAGCCCAGTGCGGCTCATGTTCGGTAATCATGAACGGAGCCGTGGTGCGTTCATGTGTAAAAAAAATGAAAAGCATCCCCGACGGTGCCGGCATTACCACCATTGAAGGCATCGGTACTCCCGACAATCTGCATCCCCTGCAGCTCGCCTGGATCGTGCACGGCGGCGCCCAGTGCGGCTTCTGCACTCCCGGCTTCATTGTTTCTGCCAAAGCCCTGCTTGACCAAAACCAGTCTCCCTCGCGCCAGGAAGTGCGAGACTGGTTTCAGAAACACCGCAATGCCTGCCGCTGCACTGGCTACAAACAGCTTGTCGACGCGGTAATGGACGCTGCCGGCGTTTTACGTGGAGAAATGAAACAGGAAGACCTGGCTTTTAAAATGCCGGAAGACGGCCGCATCTGGGGCAGCAAATACCCCAGGCCGTCTGCAGTTGCCAAAGTAACCGGAACCCTTGACTATGGTGCCGATTTTGAGAAAAAACTTCCCGACGAAACGCTGTATCTGGCCCTGGTGCAGGCAACCGTCTCTCATGCGAACATCCTTTCCATCGACACCTCGGCCGCCGAAAACATGCCCGGCGTCTACAAGGTGATCACGCACAAAGACGTTAAAGGAAAAAACCGCATAACCGGCCTGATTACGTTCCCCACCAACAAGGGTGACGGGTGGGACCGCCCGATTCTGTGCGACACCAAGGTATTTCAGTATGGGGATGCCATTGCCATTGTCTGCGCCGATACGGAAAAGCATGCCCGCGAGGCGGCCGCACAGGTGCGCGCCGACCTGGAGCAGTTACCGGCTTACATGAGCGCGCCCGAAGCCATGGCCGACGATGCCATTGAAATCCACCCCGGCACGCCCAATGTCTATTTCGAACAAAAGATCGAGAAAGGCGACGATACAAAGGCGCTGATGGATTCTGCCGAGCATGTGGTTGAAGACAATTTTTACGTTCAGCGCCAGCCGCACCTCACCATTGAACCCGACGTAGGGTTTGCCTATTACGACGAGAAGGACCGGCTTACCATCCACTCCAAAAGCATCGGTATTCACCTGCATCATGCCATGATTGCGCCGGGACTCGGCATTGAACCCGAAAAGCTGCGCATTGTGCAAAACCCCTCAGGCGGCACTTTCGGTTACAAGTTCAGCCCCACCATGGAAGCCCTGCTTGGTGTTGCCTGCATGGCAACCGGCCGGCCCGTTTTTCTGAAGTATAATTACCATCAGCATATAACCTATACCGGCAAGCGCTCTCCTTTTTTCATCAACCTGAAATACGGCGCCGATAAAGACGGCAAGATCATTGCCATGGAAAGCGACTGGACCGTCGACCACGGTCCCTATTCCGAGTTCGGCGACCTGCTGACCCTGCGCGGCGCCCAGTTCATCGGCGCCGGATACGGCATCCCGAACATCAGGGGCACCGGGCGGACCGTATGCACCAACCATGCCTGGGGATCGGCTTTCCGGGCCTACGGATCTCCCCAGAGCTTCTTTGCTTCTGAAAGCCTGATGGACGAGCTCGCCGACAAAACCGGAATCGACCCCCTTGAGCTGCGCTATATAAACGCCTACCGCCCCGGAGATACAACGCCCACAGGACAAACCCCCGAGGTGTACTCATTGCCTGAAATGATCGATACGCTACGGCCTCTTTACAAGGACGCCCTCAAGCGGACGCAGGAAGAATCATCTGCTACGGTTAAAAAAGGCGTGGGTGTTTCAATCGGCATCTACGGTTGCGGGCTCGACGGCATCGATTCATCCGAAGCCTGGGTCGAACTCACAAAGAACGGTGTTACCGTTGGCTGCTCCTGGGAAGATCACGGCCAGGGGGCCGACATAGGCGTTCTGGGAACGGCCCACGAGGCCCTGCTCCCCCTTGGCATTCAACCCGAAGCCATTAAGCTTGTTTTGAGCGACACCGCCCTCACGCCCAACAGCGGGCCTTCCGGGGGTAGCCGTCAACAGGTCGTAACCGGAAATGCAATTAAAAAAGGATGCGAAAACCTGATCGCGGCCATGAAAAAGGCAGACGGCTCGTTCCGCACCTATGATGAAATGGTTGCTGAAAACATCCCCCTGCGCCACATCGGCAAGTGGTCCACTTCCATGAACACCGACTGCAACGAGAAAGCCCAGGGTAACCCCTTTGCCGTCTATATGTACGGCGTTTTCATGGCCGAGGTGGCTGTTGACACGACAAACGGCAAAACCGTTGTCGATAAAATGACCGTTGTGGCCGATATCGGCAAAATCAACAACCAGCTTGCCGTTGACGGACAGATATACGGCGGCGTAGCCCAGGGTATCGGCCTGGCCCTGACAGAAGACTTTGAAGACCTGCAAAAGCATACCGGCATGATGTCCTGCGGACTGCCCTATACAAACGATATCCCCGATGCGCTTGAGATTATATATGTTGACAGCCCCCGCGAACATGGACCCTTCGGTGCGGCAGGCGTCGGCGAGTTGCCGCTGACGTCTCCCCATGCGGCCATTATCAATGCCATAGCCCGGGCAAGCGGCATCAGAGTAAGACAGCTTCCGGCCCTGCCTGAGAAAATTCTGGCGGAGTTGAAAGCCTGCGCGTAAAAAAGCGGGGACGCTTTTGTGGTTTTTATTATGGATCAACACACACTTAAAGAGCTCGAAGATACATGCATACAGGAGTGTGCTCCGCCGTGCAGTGCCGGCTGCCCTGTCCATGTGGATGTGCGCTCCCTCAATGCCCTCATTGCGGAAGGCGACTTTTCAGCGGCGTTGAAATGCTTGCTAAAAAAAATCCCTTTCCCAGGGATTATCGGCAGAATCTGCGATCAGTCCTGCCGATCCGCCTGTAACCGCTCCGCATCAGGGGGCGCCTTGTCGATTGCCGCCCTTGAACGGGCCTGTGCCGACTTTGGTGACAACAGGATGAAAGCCGGGCATAGGCCGCGCCGCAACAAAAAAGTTTCTGTTATCGGGAGTGGGCTCAGCGGCCTGACCACGGCAGTTGATTTGGCAAAAAAGGGCTATGAAGTTACCCTCTTTGAAAAAAACACTGTCCTTGGGGGGAAATTAAGAGCCTTCACTCCGGAGGTTTTGCCCCCGGATATCATTGACCGTGAGCTCTCGATTCTTTCCGAATTGAATATTACGGTTCGTTTGAATGAAAAGGTTACGGCTCGATCCGGACTGAAAAGCCTGCTTGGCTCCTGCGATGCGGTGTATATCGGCACCGGTACCGGAAGTGAATCTGATTTCCCGAACCTTTTAACCGGCAACATGCATCCTGCAGAAGAAATTTGCACCTACATGACCAGTACCCCTGGAATTTTTGCTGGCGGCAGCCTGCTGTATGGCTATAGACCCTATCCCCCCATCCATTCCGTGGCCGATGGCAGGCATGCCGCCACATCTTTAGACCGCTATCTGCAAGGTGCTTCCCTGACCGCCTCCCGCTCTCAGGAGGGGGTCTATACCTCCCGGCTCTACACTAATCTCGAGCAGGTGGCTCCTTGCACCTTGGTTACCGTTGATGATCCCGCAGCAGGATATTCCCGGGAAGAAGCTTTACAAGAAGCACAGCACTGTTTGCAGTGTCAGTGCCTTGAGTGCGTAAAAGTGTGCAGCTACCTGAAACAACACGGCAGCTATCCCAAAAAGTATGTACGGGAAATATACAACAACCTGTCGATTGTGATGGGTGCCCGCAAGTCAAACAAACTCATTAACTCGTGCAGCCTGTGCGGACTCTGCGCCGAAGTCTGCCCCAACCGCCTTAACATGGAAGAGGTCTGCTCTACGGCCCGGCGGACAATGGTTGATCAAAACCGCATGCCCCCTTCCGCCCATGATTTTCCACTTCAGGACATGCACTTCAGCAACGGCGCACAATGCGAGCTCAGCCGGCACGCTCCCGGCACCAATAAAAGCGACTACATCTTTTTCCCGGGTTGTCAGCTCAGCGCTTCCGCACCCGAACACGTTGAAAAAACATACGCCCTGTTGCGAACCACCTTTTCAGAAAACACCGGGCTTATGCTGCGCTGTTGTGGCGCCCCCGCCGACTGGGCCGGACGTGACGATCTGTTGAGCAATGCACGTGATGATTTTAACCGGCGCTATAGCGAGCTTGGCCGCCCCCCGTTGATTGTTGCCTGTCCCAGTTGTCAACGTATGCTTTCGAGCCATTTTCCCGATGTGAAAACTATTTCGCTCTGGGAAGTGCTTGCCTCGGATAGTATCCAACTGGCCCAGAAAAAATCTGCCTCCTCTACTGTAGCTCTACACGATTCCTGCGCAACCCGTCACGACAGCGCCCTGCACGAAAATGTCAGGTCCATTGTCACCGATCTGGGGTATACTGTGCAAGAGCTGCCTTTGAACCGTGAGAAAACTGAATGCTGCGGCTACGGAGGCTTGATGTGGTTTGTTGATCCCGGCCTGTCGACCACTGTTATTGACAACCGCATTAAACAGGCCCCGGAAGAGTATGTAACGTATTGTTCAGTGTGCCGGGACTTTTTTGCTTCCCGGGGCAAGCGGGCTTTGCATATGCTTGATCTCCTGTTTGAGGAAGACAGAGACTCAAGGGCTTCTCGCCGTGCGCCCGGCAGCTCACTGCGGCAAAAAAACAGGCGGCAGCTTAAAACCAGGCTGCTTATAAACCTTTGGGGAGAAAACGCAGCAGATCCGAAGTCTACAATAAACATACGGCTTTCCATCACTCCTGAAACACAGGAAATTCTGGATCAGCGATACATCCTGGATCAGGATATACGCGACGTGATTGAATATGCTGAAAAAACAGGGCGTAAATTCACAAACCCCGATACAGGCCGTTTTCTTGCTTACCGCAAGCTGAAACGCATAACCTGCTGGGTTGAGTATGCCTGCCGGAATGCGGAGTACGTCATTTACAACGCCTACAGCCACCGCATGGAAATTGTTGAGGAGAACCATGACCAACAAGAATGATTCTGGCTGGATGTGCCATAACTGCCGCCGTCCCCTCCAAACAGCCAAAGTCGACATTGCATATCTAGGCAGTGCTTTTCCGGTTGAACTGTTTCAGTGCACCACATGCGGGCTGGTACTCATACCTGAAGAACTTGCAACCGGCAGAATGGCTGAAGCCGAAAAAATACTTGAAGACAAATAATGCAGAACACAGCATGTAAATACACACCATATGAGCAGCCTTTTTTCCAAACCTTTGATAATGGGCTGATACGCCCCGGTGGCTTGGCGCTCACCGAGGAAGCTCTTTCGTATTGCACTTTTTCAAGCCGAGCCCGCATACTCGATATCGGCTGCGGGCATGGAACTACCGTCCGACACCTGAGAAAAAAACGTAAACTAAAGGCGTATGGGATTGATATATCCGGACGCCTGCTCGTCGATTGTCGCAGGCAACACCCTCCCCTTCCTGTTGCACAGGCATCGGCCCACCTGCTCCCCGTGCCTGACGCCTGTTGTGAGGGCATTATCTGTGAATGCGTCCTTTCTCTTACGCCCGATTCGAAAAAAACCCTGCAGGAATTCAACCGCGTACTTCTTCCGGACGGGTATATAATTATATCCGATACGTTTTCATACCGTTTATTCAACCATACGCACCCCGCCTCCCGCTCTGAAGCCATTGAAAAAATCGGGCTAGAGATCGCATCGGTCGGATTTTGCATAAAGACGCTTCAGGACCACACAAAAAGCCTGAAGGAGTTTACCGCCCGTATCATGCTTACTGCTGACAATGAAACATGCGGCGTGCTTCAGGAAGCCTTTCTCCCGGCCTGCTCGTCAAGCAAAGCTGAGCACTGTCATACGGGCTATTATCTTGCAATTGCACAAAAGGAGCCTTGCTGATGGATGACATGACTTTTAAGCTGCTTGAGTTGAACGGTAAAGGATACTGTTGCAGCCAAATCATGCTTATGCTGGCCCTTGATATGCAGGGGCGGTCCAACCCTGATTTAGTACGGACAATGTCAGGCCTCTGCCACGGTATCGGTTTCAGCGGTAATGTCTGCGGGGTTCTGACCGGCGGCATTTGTCTTATCTCCTATTATGCCGGAAAAGGCGCTGATACCGAAATCAACAAGCCGGGATATGCCACCATGCTGACCGATCTTGTTGCCTGGTTCAACCACGAAATCGGTGACCGCTACGGCGGCACCACTTGCAGCGCGATTATGAACGGCTGCCCCGATAAAACCGCCTGCAAGGATATCATGATCACCACCTTCAACAAGGCCCTGGACCTGCTGATTGAACACAATTATGACCCCCTCGACTATGCACCGTGACAACCGCAACCCGTACGTGCTGAACGAAACAGAGAGTCTCTGCCCTGAATGCCTGACGCGTATTCCTGCGAGCAGGGTACATCGCGGTGATTCTGTTTTTTTTGAAAAGCACTGTCCTGAGCACGGACGTTTTTCCACTGTCTGCTGGCGTGAACAAAGCAGGTATCCTGCGTGGGCACAGGCCAAAAGGTCCTCTTGCCATGAAAAATCTCACCCCCCTTCTCAGGCCGGTTGCCCGTTTGACTGCGGCCCCTGCCTTCGGCACCGCAACAAACCCTGTTGTGTTCTGCTTGAAGTAACAGAGCGTTGCGACCTTGGATGCAGCATCTGTTTTGCCGGGTCAGGCGGCCCAAGCCTTCCAGATCCGGACCTTGCAACAATCAGGCGCTGGTATCAGGTGCTTCTTAATACAAACGGACCATTTAATATCCAGCTTTCCGGTGGCGAACCCTCCTTACGTGACGATTTACCTGAGATAATCGCCCTGGGTCGATCAATGGGCTTTACTTTTTTCCAGATAAACACAAACGGTATCCGCCTGTCACAAGATGCTGTTTTCCTGGGACGCTTGAAAAAAGCAGGGCTTTCTACCGTCTATCTTCAGTTCGACGGTACCGACGACACCGTATTTACCAGACTGCGCGGCAAACGTCTCCTCTCGATAAAACAGCAGGCAATTGAGCAATGCGCCAGACAATATATCGGTATTGTGCTTGTTGCGACCCTTGTGCCGGGCATCAACACTCATCTTATCGGCGATATCATCAGGTTCGGCATTGCACACAGTCCCGCCGTGCGTGGCGTCCATTTCCAGCCGATCAGCTACTTCGGCAGATACCACGGCTCCCCTACCGACAGCAGCCGCTTCACCCTGCCTGAGGTTATGACGGCCATTGTTGAGCAGACCGACGGCCTGGTAAAAGCACAAAACCTGAAGCCGCCTTCATCAGAGCACCCACTGTGCTCTTTTAACGGGTCTTTTATCGTACTTCCCGACAACACCCTGCACGCGCTTAGCCGTTCGGCAGATGGTCTGAACTGTTGCACAACTGTACCCTATCGTACCGGCGGAGCAGATAAAGCACGAAGGTTTGTTGCCCGGACATGGTCGTACCCTGAACAGGACTGTACAAACGGCTCTATCCGGAAATCCCGAGAAGGGTGTAGTCTCGGAGATTGGGACATGGTGCTTGAACGTGCCCAAACACATTCTTTCACGATTTCCGGCATGGCGTTTCAAGATGCCTGGACACTTGATCTCGACCGATTGCGCTACTGTCATCTGTTTACCATGAGCCGGGATGACCGCCTTGTTCCTTTTTGTGCTTACAATGTTACCGCCCGTTCGGGCGCCTCATTATATCGCAGCAGGGAGGCGTTAAAAGCGTGAAACGTACTCCCCTCGAACCCTGGATAGTAAATGGCTTAGGCTTTCAACCGGCGCTGGAGAATCTCCGCCGGTTCCAACTCCAAAAAATTCGAGATACGCTCCACTATGTCCGCCGTCACAGCCCGTTCTATCGCAAGCATCTAGAAGCTATGCCGTTGAACATTAACAGCTTTGATGAGTTTACCCGCTTTCCTTTCACCGATGCCGGGCATATTTCTAAAAACCCCCTCTCGTTTCTCTGTGTGTCGCAGAATGAGATAGAGCGCGTAGTAACGCTTACCAGTTCCGGCACATCAGGCCCGCCCAAAAGGCTCTATTTCACCTCAGAAGACCTGGAACAAACCATGGATTTTTTCCTCGTCGGCATGTCCACCTTCACCGGCTCGGAAGACAAGGTGTTGATTCTCCTGCCGGGAGAACGACCTGACAGTGTCGGCGACCTGTTGTGTCGAGCATTGCAACGGGGCGGCGTCCGTGCCGTAAAGCATGGCCCGGTACATGATGCTGAAAAAACCCTTGCGGTCATAAAAAAAGAAGCTGTTACCTGCCTTGTCGGAATACCGACCCAGGTACTATGGCTGGCCCGCTGCCAAAAACACCCTGACCCCGTAGTTGCTGACAATATTAAAAGCGTTTTGCTATCCACCGACTATGTACCTCGTGCAATCTGTTCTGCCCTGGAATCAACCTGGAACTGCAACGTCTATAACCACTACGGCATGACCGAAATGGGACTGGGAGGAAGCGTTGATTGCGAGGCCCGCCAGGGCGGCCATTTGCGTGAAGCGGACCTGTTTTTTGAAGTCATCGATCCAGAAACGGGGTGCCCTGTTTCGCCGGGAGAGTACGGCGAAGTCGTATTTACAACCTTGACCCGCAAAGGCATGCCGCTTATCCGCTATCGCACCGGCGATATGGCCCGCTTTTTGAACACGCCGTGCCCGTGCGGCACTTTTTTGCCGCGGTTGGACCGGGTGCGTGGAAGAATACAGGACCGGGTCGCTCTAGGACCCAAACGACAGCTCTACATAGCAGACCTTGATGAAGCCCTGTTTCAGGTGCCCGAGTGCCTTAATTACCAGGCCCGGCTGAAACAACAAAACGGAACAACAATTCTTTCTCTATCGATCTTCACACCTGAAGCAGTACCGAATAGATTTCGTGATGATATTTGCCGATCGCTTAAAAGCATACCGGCCATACGTGACGGGATTAAAAACAATGACGTGACCGTAGGTGACATCACCGTCAGCACACACAACTGGTTTACCGACGGCACGGTAAAACGAAAAATACGTGTTGAATGACAAGGAGAATTCAGCCTTATAAAATTACGGACGGACCTTGGCCGATCCGTTCGCTGAAAGTATTATATGGCCTCCCGGGAAAGGGTCCATTTAATAGCCTTCTGCACCAGTTCGGTTCCGCTCTTCAGCTCAAGCTTCCTTTTAATGTTGGCCCGGTGAGCGTCCACTGTTTTAATGCTGACCTGTAAAAGATCGGCCACTTCCCGGGTGCCTTTGCCTTCTCCGATAAGCTTGAATATTTCCAGTTCGCGGCTGCTGAGCTGGTCGGCCGGGGACAGCTCCTGCGTTGTCGGGCCGGTGGCAAACTTTTTCAGCATCTTCGAGGTCATGCTGTTGCTCAGGTAGATCTCTCCGCCCAGAACGGTGCGGATGGCCTGAACCACCTGCTCCGGTGGGTCCTGTTTCATAACATACCCCTGGGCTCCGGACCGCAACGACCGCTCGGCGTAGCGCGCTTCATCATGCATGGTAAGCATCAAAATCGGCACATCGGCCATACGCTGGCGAATTTCGCCGATGATATCCAGGCCGTTGGTGGTCTTAAGTGTAATATCAAGCAGCACGATATCCGGCTGTAATTCTTCAACCGCCGCAAGGGCCTGCGGCCCGTCCTCCGCTTCACCGCAAACCTCAATATCTTCCTCCTGGCTGATTAACTGGTTGAGCCCATGACGGATAATGGGGTGATCATCAACAATGAGAACTCTGATTATGCTTTTTTCGTCTGTCATGTGTTACTGCCCCCTTTCTGCACTATGATTATCAAGATGAAACGAACAGGTCATGGTTGTGCCCTCCCCGGCAGGTCCGGATACATCAAGAACCGCGCCGATTATTCCGGCACGATAGTTCATCAGGTTTATTCCCATTCCTTTTCCCTGGTGGCTGGTTGCTTCTATACCCAACCCATCGTCCTTTACCCGCACTACATGCATATCCTCGTTCGTATCCAGACTGATAAGAATATGCTGCGCTTCACCATGCCGCACAGCATTGTTCACCGCTTCCTGGGCAATGCGATACAGATGTACCGCCATACTGCTGTCGTCCAGCAGTAACGGCTTATTATACGTAAAATCACACGAAATGTTAAACAAGTTTTCAGTGCTGACCGCCAGTTCTTCCAGGGCCGCCATAAGGCCGTCCGATTCGAGAGTAACCGGATACAGCCCCCGGGCAAGGCTGCGCGTATGGGCAATGGCTTCATTGACAAGGCGTGTAATTTCAGCCGCCGCCTCCGCCTCGGAAAGGCCCTTGGCTTTCAGTTTCTGGCCCAGGGCGCGGCCCATAAAGGCAACGCCGGTGAGCACCTGGCCAAGGCCGTCATGGAGGTCCTGACCTATCCGGCGCTGTTCCCTGCCGCTCACCGCCAGGATCTCATGCTGCAGCCGCTTGGGTTCGGTAATATCTGAAATAATGGCCATAACAGCCGCTACGGCACCATCCTCATCGCACAGCGGGGCCGAAGAAAAAGAAACATCTATCAGGGTACCGTCTTTTCTCTGGAGGCGCATTTCCTGGTCGGTCACGGTCTCCCCGGCCAAAACTCTGCTCAGTATCCGGCGATATTCTGCACCACCGCTCTTTTCAACAAACGGCAGACCCCGCCCCAGCACTTCCCGTTCTTCCCAGCCTAAAATATGCTCGGCTGCCGGGTTCCAGATGGAGGTTGTATAGTCCGGCTCAAATACGACAATGGCAAGAGGTGAAGCCTTTATCAGCGACAGCAGGGTCTGGCTTGTTTCGTGCAAAGCCTCCTCGACCTTTTTCCGTTCGGTAATGTCCCGGATGATACCCACCGAGCCGACCCGCTTACCATCGGCATCTTTCAGGATGACGACATTCTGCTCAACCGGGATTATTTGAGACTCTTTGTTAAGATAATAGCTCTCCCAGTTTGAGACTTTTCCTCCATCAAGCAGGCTATCGATTATATCCGATGATTTTACAAAAAAATCATCGCTGATTGTCACCTTCTTCCCGGTGGTGGATTCGTAGGTACCCACACCACTCAGAAAGAAATAGTACATGCCTTTACCGATAACCTCTTCCTCGGTATAGCCCAGCATATCCAGAAAGGCCAGGTTGACCCGTGTAATATACCCATTTTCGTCGGTAACGGCGATACAGTCCAGGGAGCTGGCCAGAACATTTTCCAGAAACTCCTTTGTTGCCAGGGCATCGTCCTCAGCCGCCTTGCGCTCTCCAAGTTCCTGCTTGACCCGGGAGCTGAGTTCAGCCATTCGCCCTACGGCTCCGCCGATGAACATCAGGGCCAGGGTACCGGCAATTGCCCCACCCTGTTTGATATAGGCCTGAAGGGCGTAGGCGCCGAAAACATTCATAAGCATGAGATTAAACGGCAGGCTCAAAACTCCGGCAATAACACCTCCCCGCACTCCGTAAAACCACCCCACGGCACTTACCGGCAGAATGGCAAGGGCGGCCAGCCCCTTTCCATATATATTATAGAGTAAAACAAACAGCAGCATATAGGCAGCGAAGGTGACCGCCAGCACAAGGCGCCGGATATTGCCGGGTATCTCGTTTTGCCAGTTTTTGTCGACAAAACTCTTGGACGGGTCCTTTATTTTGGTTCCATTAACCATACTCAGTTTGCCGGAATAAGAATCATCTCTTAAGCCGCACCATATACAAAGCTTTTCTCTTATAACAAAGATACGCTAAACAGTCAAAAACACTGACATTAATACTCCATTATATTCCCGGTTTTTTCTGTCTCAACATTCACAGCAGGGCTTAATCGCTCAGATAAGTTCCTAGTGATACGTACGTAAATAATGAGTATCCTTGCCTAATCTGTTTTTTTAGAATCATGTATAGAAATCTTTTTAGTATCAAAAACCGCATGGGAAGTTTATACACAACAAATTTACCACAAAATAAACAATTTTAAATAAATTACAACAAAATAAAAAGCAATGACTTCGAGAAGAGCAAATCAAATAGGGGAATGCCCTATTTAATTATTAGTTAAATTTGTAAACTATTTCCTTGCGGGAACAGGTTTTATCCATTAATATAGCTATAAATCAAGAAAAACAGAAAATAATATTTGCTATGTATTGATATGTATTCTTTGTACATGTTTATGTTTCATATAAAATCATTAGCAATAAAACGCTTTAATCCGGCATCTATTTATTTGTTTGTAAAATTCGCTGCAGGTAAAGCGAATTTTTTATAAGTCGGCTCCATTGATAAGAGATAGTCAAGTGCTTATCAAAAAAGTCGGCTTTTTCTTTTGGAGTAAACTTAAAAAGGGAGGGTTTTGTCGATGATGCATTCGGTAACAAAAAAAGCAGTAGTAGGTTTGGCTCTTTCCGCAGTCCTGTGTCTCCTCGCGTACGTGTCCGCTTTTGCCATCCAGTATCATGTACCTGCCAATCTGGAAAGCATTACTGCCGATGACGGTTCCGCGTGGGAACGAATCAACACGCCGGGCTTCGGCAGCATCAACAACTTTTCAATCGTGGCGATGCATGAATATAAAGGGCGTCTGTATGCAATGACCCGCAATGAAACCGAAGGCGCTGAAGTATGGCGTACAGACGGCACTACCTGGGAGCAGGTGCTGTTTCCGGGAGGGGTTACCAACGGTATTTATAACAACACCTGGATCAACAATGTCTGGGCCAGGATGATTGTTTACAAAGGCAAACTGTACTTCGCCTTTTCCTCCGGACTTCAGGGCTCGGTGCTTAAATCAACCGGCTGCGAAATCTGGCGCTATGACGGTACCACCTGGGAAGCCGTTATATCGGACAAACGGGATACGGATGAGTCCGGTTCAATTACCGGTATCTCCGGCTGTGCCGATGCCGACGGCGACACCACCGCCTCCATTACCGATAGTTCTAAAAGCTGGACAGTCGATGAATGGGCGGGCGGTATCCTGCAGATCACTTCCGGCGACGGTGTAAACCGAAAATTCAACATTGTCGGCAACACGGCAGACACCCTGATCGTGCAGCAAAATGAAAAAGCAGGCGATGTCGGCAGCGAATACACCATCTGTGCCGGACAGTCATACGGGAACCCGTATCCGGTTTATTCATACAGCACCGGCGATGTTCTGACCGGTGACAGCTATGAAATCGGTATGGGTTGGGATGAAAGCGGTTTTGGTGAGTTCTGGAACAAAACCGTTACCGACATGATCGTCAATGACCACACCCTTTATGTCAGCACCGGCCTGAATTATGAATACGGCGCCCAGGTTTGGTACACCAGCAACGGCGACGACTGGACCGTAACCCAGCCTGCAAACAGCTTCGGCAACTTTCACCCGTCAGCCTCAGGCTACCCAAACTCTCAAAAGCCGGTTTCCAGCAGCATTACCAATCTGGCGTTTTCCGAAATTTCCGGAGAAAACATATTATATGCCGGCGGCACCGGCACCTCCGGCAGCCTGGGGCAGGGTTCCCGCATGGCGCGGTTGACCGATACGGGCTGGGAACTGATTGTCGACCCCGCCGTTGACG
This sequence comes from Thermodesulfobacteriota bacterium, assembly GCA_028282925.1. Taxonomy (GTDB): domain Bacteria; phylum Desulfobacterota; class WTBG01; order CAIYCZ01; family CAIRTM01; genus JANQGV01. The sequence goes on along the minus strand of JANQGV010000312.1, from coordinate 31,499 downwards.
CCAATGATACCGGCACCAATGAAAACGGTTTTAATGGTGTCGGCGACATGATGGCCGGAAATTTTATGCCCTGGAATATAATCTCTTTCAAAGACAAACTGGTTGCCGGTATTAATTCCCTGGGTGGTCTCCGCATACTGTACAGCCAGAAACCGGCAGGGGACGACACCTGGGACATTAAAAATGACGGCAGCTGGGTCTTCACTGTTGGAGAAGACGGCGCACTGCCGGCTGGGTTCGACGGTGTTATGACCGAACCTGTGGTCAACCCCGTGCCGATTTATAAAAACATAGCACCAAACCTTTTCAAGTTCGGCGACTATCTTTTTGCCGGTGTTGTTTGCGCTTTCATTCCGGAATACCCGAATTACGGCGCAACACAGGATGCGCTTACCGGAGCGCCCATTTGGAAATCCAGCGATGCCCAGACCTGGACCATGGTAACCGGCAACGGCCTTGGCGACACCGACACGGTTATGTTTGAGGCTTTTACGGTCTTTAACGGCCAGCTCTACCTCGCCGGCAGCAAGGGAGCCAGTTCAACTCCCGCCGGCCTTGGCGGCGGCAAGGTGTACCGGCTGGCAAAAGCCATCGCCGTAACCACTCCGGATCAAACAATTGCAAGTAATTTCACTCGTCACACCGTTACCGGTATAACGACCCCGCTCCCGGTTCTGCCGGATGTTCCGGGCTTTCTTGGAGCGTCCTTCCTGACCATCGGTGACCTTGATGACGACGGTGTTAAGGAAATTATCTGCACCTCAGGCGTCGGCCTGAATGGATCCATAGTGCTAGACGACAGTACCGTCGGCATCTTTACCTGGGACGGCGCTGACCTGACTACCTGGACCCAGTCCATTATCAACGACACCTTCGCTTTTGCAAATGAGGCTGAAATACGCGACATGAACGGTGACGGACTGAAAGACCTCCTGATAATGGATAATTTCATTGCCGGCTGGGCAACCGGGTTTCCCGCCGGTATGTACTATCTTGAAAATCAGGGCGGCGACATAACGCTCCCGTCCAACTGGATAAAAAGAATCATCTACGAGGGAGACACAAGCAACCCTGTTGGTGAAAGCTCGTATCACCGCGCCTGCTTTGTTGATCTTGACGGCGACGGCCTGGAAGACCTGATTACCGCAAAGGTAAACATGGAGTACTGGCAAACCACAACCAACCAGTATCGCTGGGTTGAATGGTGGAAACAGGAAACCGACATGGTTACCTATCCCGGCGGGTTTTCCGGCCCCTATGAAATAGGTGAAGGCGGCGGATTCCTGTTCAATATTGCCGATATAGACGGCGACGGAGACATGGATGTCATAGCGCCGCAGTTTTTCATTCAAACTTCCGGAGGCCTGGTTGTTAAAGGCAAGCCGCTGGGTGACGACATCAACGGCGATACCCTTGCCTGGTTTGAAAATCCGGGAACAGGCGCCTCTGTTTTCAACAAATGGAACCGCTATACCATCGACAACTGGTATACTTCTGAAAATCCACTGGGTAAAGGATTTGATGCCATGGCGGTTGATATTGACAATGATGGGGCCGACGAAATCGTTATGACCAACCACAACCATCAGGCCTACAAACCGGATGGAACATATCAGTCAAGGATATGGTCATCCGGCGTATACTACTATGAAATTCCTGCGGATCCGAAAGTCACCAGCAATTGGACAGCCGTGACAATCGACCAGGGAGACCCGTTTCTTGATCCCTATGATGCGGCAGCCGTAGCAGCCGACGACTTTGCCGTTAATCGCGCAGGCGGTCCCTATGGCCAGGGATCTCCGGGGCAGTTCCACCTGGCCGATGCAAACGGCGATGGATTCCCCGAGATGGTAGTAGCCGGTGATGGTCGAGGCGTACTTTACTACTATGAATCCCAAGGGTTCTCAGCCTCTCAACTCAACTTCAAACGGGCCACGCTGTATGAAGAGACCGCCAGCATGCCCGGCGATGCCGTGCTGAACGATATCGATGACGACGGCGACCTGGATGTTATAGCTTCTCTGTACGACACCAGCGTCGATAAAGGCGGGGCATTGGATTCAAGCTCCATCTTTGTTTTCGAGTATGATTCAGGCGTGGCTCCTGAAGTTTGCGGCAACAACATCATCGAAGGCTCGGAAGAGTGCGACGGAACCGCCGGCGACTGCGAGGCATTATACGGCCCGGGCTATGAGTGTAGCGACAGCTCCTGCCAGTGTGAATATGTCGGCTACTGCGGCGACGACATTGTACAGCCGGGACTCGGTGAGCAGTGTGAAGACAATGCCGACTGTGCCGCCGGTGAAGAATGCAAAAGCTGCAACTGTGAGCCCACCCTTATCGAGCTTGAAAATTTTGTAGCCACCGGCCGCCTGGGTCGCGTTATCCTGACCTGGACAACCGCAGCAGAAATCGACAATGTCGGTTTTAATCTGTACCGCGCCGACTCTGCAGACGGCGAATACGAACAAATCAACGCCAACCTGATTGCGGCCAAGGGCTCCCCCACCTCCGGTGCTACATACCATTATGTCGACCGGGATGTCGCCACCGGCAGCAAATATTTCTACAAACTTGTTGATGTAGACGTGAATGGCAACACAACGGAACACGGACCTGAAAGCGCCGGCACCGGACTGCTGGGCATGTCCCGTTAACAACGACGCATCAAATAAAAACAAAAAAGCAGGGCTTATATTCGGCCCTGCTTTTTTTATGCACATAGCACTCGGTTTTGACAAAAATGCTGCTTTTGTTTACACTGAAAACCCGTAAAGACGTAAAACTATCATTGGTTCTTGCATGAAAAAAGAAAGACCTCAGTGCGGCCTTTTACTGGAAAACGAAGAAGGCCTTGTGCTGTTGCAACTTCGAGACAACAACCCGGCCATACCATTCCCAAACTGTTGGGGTACCTTTGGGGGACAAATCGAAGAAGGGGAGTCGCCTGAACAGGCAATTATCCGCGAGATCAGGGAAGAGCTTGACTATATTGTCGAGGAGCCTGATTGTTACTGCGTTTATTCCTATGATGGATATGAGATATACATGTTCCGGAAAATGGATCAGGACTTGCTGATTGAGAACCTGGACGTTCGGGAAGGGCAGGGGGCGCAGTTTTTCTCGCGGGAAATGTTAAAAACCGTCGAATGTGCTTTTAACTGTCGCGAAATCGTGGAGGACTATTTCAGACGTTTCAGCAGTGTAAAATAAAGGGGTGTTTAAAAATCCCTGTCAAACCCGCCTGCTACTCAATATAACCGAGAGCTTTAAGGGCTTCCCTGTCCTTTTCGCTGAGCACAGGGACCGGCTCTTGGGGAGTGCCGGTTGTTTTGCTTCCTGATCCAACGGACTGCTTTTTTCCTGAAGGAGCATGCCAGGGGCCTTTGGCCTGGAGAATTCGTTTGTCGGCAAACGCTTTCAAACGCTTTGCCTGGCTGGGTTTTTCCAGCCCTTCTCGTGCATACGGGTCTGATGTATAGTCATGAAGCGTGGTTCCTTTTTGGTCTTTTTTCCACTGCAAGGTGCTGTTAAGCACGGTATACCGTGACTCCCAGGGGGTTTCACTCAAAACCATATCATGTTTATTATCACCCGGCGCGCCGCCCGGTTTAAAAAGGTTCCGCCCCATCATGCTGTCCGGAATCGGTAATCCGGCCAGGGCCAGCAGCGTAGGTGCAACATCAATGCTTTCAGCAAATTCCTCAACCTCCGTGCCAGACGGCACACCGGGCCCGCTGAACACCAGAGGGATAAAAAGTGTCTGGCTGTATGTGTCATTATGTGCATACCATATTCCGTGTTCCCCAAGAAACTCGCCATGGTCTGCGGAGACCACAATAAGTGTGGAATCCTTCTGGCCGCTCTTGTCAATACATTCCACCACTTTTTTTACAGCATCATCGGCCATGCGGATCTCTGCATCATACTGGCTGATATAATATTGCCGGTCCTGACGTTTGCCGGGGAGTTTTGTCCAATCTGGCGGCTTTGGTTTGTTGCGTGGAGAATCCAGCAAAAAATCCATCGGCTCAAGCCCGTCATCAACAAACATATTTTTATATTCAGGGTAGGGGGTATAAGGTCCGTGCGGATCATACAGATGTATCCATGCGAACCATGGACCACCTGAACCGTTTCGGGCGTCCCACCACTTTTTGAATGCTTTAGCGGTAAGAGGCGCCCGGCGCTCAACCTTCCATGTTTTACTGAAAAGCTTGTCCTCCATTGTATCGTCATATGTTTTAAAACCGGCGGCAAGGCCGGAGCGCCGCAGCATGGGATATCCGCTGACAAAAGCCGCGGTATCATAGCCGTGCGAATGAAACACTTCCGATATCATGGTCGGTGTTTTACCATGAGTTGTTTTCATGCGCCTTAGATTATCACGCGAACCGTGACGAGACACATACGTTCCGGTAAGAAAACAATAGTGCGACGGTGTGGTCCAGGAAATATTCGAAATAGCTCTTTTAAAGAGCGTTCCCCCGGCTGCCAATCGGTCGATGGCCGGAGTGGTGTCCCGGCCATAACCGTAACACCCGAGATGGTCTGCCCTCAGTGTATCAATTGTCACCAAAAGAACATTAGGCCTGCTTTTTGGCTTCTTGGCAAGCACCTTGGCAGGCAAAAGAATGTGCAGGGACAACAGAAGGACCATACACATGCTGAACATCAAAACAGTATTAGCTGTTCTTGCAAACAAAATTTTTCTTTTATTATTCATAGTTAAATTCTTTGAGGTAAAAATATTTTATTGTTAATGCCCCTGGAAAGGTAGCACTATTGCACACAGGGATGTGCGTGTCAAGGTGCACAGATCTATCTTGTGCAAAATACCGTCAGTTTTCAAATCCCTATACAGTTCAAGTTTTCTCACCGTTTTGTTCTGCCACCATATGAACTTTTTCCATCACGGCCTGAAGGGATATTTCATGTATACAATAGGTGTTTTCTCTGCATTTGATTTGTGGATACGGGGTTTCCCAAGGATATCTGTTACATGGCGCACATTTTTTCCCTTCTGCTTGCACGACCAGGCCCCGCTGCCCAAACGGACACACACGTTCCGGATCAGCAGGGCCGAAAAGAGTTACCGCAGGGGTTCCTACTGCAGCGGCAAGGTGGGCAAGGCCAGAATCTGACCCGACATACAAATCGGCCATTTCAAAAAGCGCTGCAGCATACCCCAAGCTGCCGCGAAGGTGAATGATGAACGGTTTTGCAGAACAAATATGCTTAAAAATACTTTGACCGACACCGATTTCATCAGGCCCTTCCACCAATACAATTCTTCGGCCGAACTCATTTTCAAGCTGTTGAATAAGCTCACCGTATTTTTCGGCTGGCCAGCGTTTGGCTTCAGCAAGATTCGTTTGCGCGCTTCCCGCATGAACAATTATCGGATTCTGCCCTTCAATAAAACCTGCCTTTTCAAGGAGAGCTTGCGCCTGCTTACGGTCTTGATCGCAGACTGTAAACGAAGGCGGTTCAACCTTTTCGAATGCATTGCTTTTCTCAATCCCCAGCTTTGTCAATAGCAGCATATTCTGTTCAACATCATGCAGCCCCCGCTGGGCCGGAAAACGCTCTGACGGCAAAAAGCTGAAAGCCCGAAACCTACCCTTGGGATAACTATGCATAATTTTTCTTTTTGCCCCGGAGCAGCTGGCCAGCAACGAATACTGCCAGCGGTTTGAGGGAAAGGGTGTTAGAAATATATCAGCTTTTAATCCCCGCATCTTCAGAACGGTCTTTATTTTTCCGACAACCCCTTTTTGCATAATAATAACGTCCTCAACTTCATTACATCGGCGAAAAATTTCAGCCATTGCTTCGTTGTTTGCAAGAACGATAATACTGCTTTCCGGCAAAATGGACTTTAGGCGGCGCACCATTGGAACCGCCATCAGGGCATTGCCGATGCCGGCTACAATGGGAATGATTATAATTGACTTTTTGAGGCGCATTTATTTATCCCGAATAGTGATGTGTACCAGTGCAAACAATATGAAATACTTCTTCAAGCTTATTAGCAATATCTTTCCACTGGGCTACGGGTCCATATTCTGTGCGCTTGTCGTTAAGTCGCCGTTCAATAGCTTCCGCCAGACTGGAAGAGTTATCAGGCGCATAGAGCCAATCCGGGCGATCTCTGAACAGTTCCTGCATGCTGCCTACACCGGCTGCTATCATTGGGGTATCGCAGGCCATGATCTCTCGAGCTTTCTGAGGAAAGCAGTAACGCCCGAAAGCATTGTCGCTATTGCAGATAACTGCGATATCAAGTGCATTATATACAACTGGTATCTTCTCCATCGGCAGGACTCCCAGGTAATGAATCCTTTCGTCATGAGGGATAGAAACCGAAGATGGTCCTGCCAGCACAAGGTGAATATCAGGGTGTATGTGTTTAAGCCGGTCAAAAGCTTCAAATAAATGTTTAATTCCCCTGTTTTGTGCCAAATGACCTGCCGTGCCGATGAGACGTCCTCCATGTGGAAGGTTTAGCGCACTCCGGCAGAATTTTTTGTTCAGCGACTTGAAAACAGTACTGGATACTGCATTTTCAACAACAAATATATTTTTATGTCGTCTATATTCCCGAACCCGATCGGCAAGCGGATTACTGACACATGTAACTGCCGCACATTTTCGGACTACGTGTCGATACGCCTGCTTAATTACCGGTAACCGGGCAAGCAGAAAATATTCAAAATTATCAAACAAATCAAAAACAAGGGGAATGTTATACCTTCGTGATAAATAATAGCCTATAATTCCATAGATAGAATCCGAGCATGCCCAGATGACATCAGCAGTTCGTGCACATTCTCGGGCTCTTTTGAAAAAACTGTAGAGACCCGGTAATTTTAAAGGGCCTGCATTTATGCTCTCCCAGGTCACGGTCCCTGAAGCATAAATGAACCCCTCAGACCTTTTTCTGTAGCTCAGGCATAACCCCTGGATTTGATGACTTTTAGACCCCAACTCGTGCGGCAATTCCCAAAGTCTTCCGAACCTGTCGTCAACCAGGTCTTTGTTTGTATATTGACGCTTTGTTAATATTAAGATATTTAACATATGTTGTTTGGGTAATAATATAATAAAAAAACTATTATCAGAATTGCGATAAAAAAGCCCTATGAAAATCTGCGCTGTCTTGTTGAACCATTTTGGACATCAGGAAACAATCGACTGTGTAAACCGTTTAATGAATACGGTTATAGAAAAAATTATTATTGTGGAAAACTCAGGCAGTAAAGAAGAACTCCAGCAGCTTAATAATGCATTTAAAAAAAATCGAGTTGTTGACATCCTGCCAAGCACCAGGAACCTCGGGTTTGCCGGGGGCGTTAACTATGCGTTAAAACGTCTGCTGCCTGACGGCTACGACGCATTTCTTTTACTTAATAACGATACCCTGCCGCCCGAAGATATCATACAAAAGATGCTGACTGGCTTAAAGACCGCCTCCCTGGATATTGCTGCGCCGATCATTTATAGATATCCGGAAATGGATAGTATTTGGTCGCAGGGCACCTGGTATAATACGTGGGCTGGCCTGACAACGCAACGTCCCTTACCCCTTTTGCCGGGCAACATGTTGTATCTTACCGGCTGCTGTCTTTTGGTGACTCGCCGGGTTTTTGAAAGAGTTGGCCTTTTTGACGAAACTTTTTTTATGTATGGTGAAGATGTTGATTTCTGTCATCGTGCAGCCAGAGAGGGCTTCTCTCTGGGTGTCGTCGCAAAGGCAAAAATGTATCACAAAACCAGTCTGTCGGCGGTCCACAATTCACTGTTTTATGAGTATCACATTAACCGCTCACATTTGCTGCTTGCTAGAAAACTATTCAAATCCTTCTCCGGACAATTGTTTGCATTAATCTTAAGGCTTTTCTTTCTGGGGCTAAGGGCCTTAATCCGGACCGCCCGCTTTAGAAATCTCAACGCTCTTCGGGGTTATGTTGCTGGATTATTTGGGTATCAAAAAAATTTCCAATGAAAATGCTTATAGATTTTACCGTTGATTAAACCCCTGGCCTTTCTGCAACGCCGATTGTTCCATATAGTAAAAAAGTTTGCTATTATCCATTTGCGGGAAGCCCAAAAGACCGATATGGCACTAAATTTTTTTTCTGCTTCTTGGCTTTCAGCTTTTTTACCCCGGAATCTCCCGCCTATTTTTTTTGTGATTTGACATAAGGTTTTTAAAAAATAATACATCTCCCCAAACGGTATAAGCCACAATGGATAGTTTAAAATCTCGTTAAGGATCCGATTCTTTTCGAGGTTAAATATCTTAAGATATGAGCGTCCCCCGGCTGTTTGCCCTCCTTTATGGTACACCACAGCATCATGAACACAAACCCCTTTGCAGGCACGGGCACTTAGCCTATTTCCCAGGTCAATATCTTCAAAATAGGCAAAATACAATTCATCAAAAAATTGGTTTTCGGCCACTTTAGTCGCTTCAAGGCATTCTGCTGAATAGATTGATGCGGCACCACAGGCGCTGAAAATAGGTGTGGGTTGATTTGAGCCTGCAAATGACTTCTGATGATTTAATATTATTCCCTCCCCATCCGGCAAAAGTCCATCTCCGTCAGAACAAATCAACTGTGTTTCGGGATAATACATAATCCTGGATGAACCAAAATCAGCATTAACGCTTTTTATTCCTTCCCAAAGTTTTTTAAGCCAACTTTTCTCAACGATGCAGTCATTATTCAGGTTTACAATATATTCAAAACCATTATTTAAGGCCCACCTGATTCCATCGTTGTTGCCGCCTGCAAAACCTCTGTTTGTTTTGTTGCTGATTAGATGCACGTGAGGAAACAGCTCCTTAAGTCTTGCACCTTCATTTTCTTCTGAACCGTTATCCACCAGAACTATTTTATAGTTATTGTAGTTTGTTTTGTTAAGCGCATTAAGACATTCACAAGTATCTTGAAACCCGTTCCAGTTTAAAACTATTATGGCAATTGCAGGTTCGTTTTTCATGGTTAAAGGTTATATAGCCTGGAAACAACCATCTTATACACTCTGTTTCCAAACAAAGATAAGAAAATAAAAATAACGCTACGAAGGTTAAAGGGATTTGCAACAAAGGCTTGCAATAAATTTTTTCTGCAATGATACATTTCCCCGACAACTGCGTTAAGATTCGCAATATACAGTTTTTTTTGAGCAAGTTTTTTTTTGTGATTTATGAATTTCTCATGATGTCGACAGCTCATTAAATCCCAGGCTGTTATCACTTTTTTGTAATTAACACTGATGCTGTCGATTGAATAATATGCATTTAGCAGCGGCTCATCAATATAGTGGAAGTCGAACTTTTCTGAAATTCGAATCCATAGCTCCCAATCCTGCCAGCACGGAAGGCTTTCATCGAACATGCCGGCCTCTTCAAAGCATTGCTTTCTTACCAATGCCGCCGGAAGGGCAACCAAATTTTCAGATAATAGCTCCCCCTGAATGTCTTCCCCTTTTTTATAGCCCTTGTTTCTTTCTTCAGGCACGTGATATTTTTTTCCGTCTTGCTGCACCCTCCATATGGAGGTATAAACAACCCCGATATGTGAACCTGCCTTTTCAAAAAAAGATACCTGCCGAATCAACTTTTCCGGAAACCACTCATCATCACTGTCCTGAAAACCGATGTACCTTCCTTTGGCAATATTGATTCCGATATTTCTTGCGGCAGCGGCTCCAATGTTTTTTTCAAGTTTCTTATAGACAAGTCTTTCATCATCAAAATTTTTAACTATATCTACCGTGTTGTCACGGGATGCGTCATCAATAACGATTATTTCAAAATCTTTAAACGTTTGATCAAAAACACTTTGTATGGCACGGTGCAAAGTGTGTGCTCTGTTAAATGTAGGTAAAATAATACTTACGACGGGCATTCGTATATATGCTTCAGCTATTTTATAATTATTATTTTAAAAACTGCGAAAATAAACGCGTTGGGTTTTTTTTGCAATGGCAGGCCAGCCAAGCCCTTTTGCAACGTGAAACGACATTTCAGCAGTGTCATTAATTTTTTTATTATTTAAAATTTTCTGGAGTGCATTCAACAGGCTGTTTTTTTCTGCCGGATCATATAGTTCCCCCGTTTTAGCGGTTAATAATTCCGGCAGACAGCCGAGTGCAGGTGCAACAATTGGTTGCCCGAACGAAAGACCTAAAATGACCGAACCTGAAGTCAGCACGTTGGTAAAAGGCGCTACAACACAATCGGCGGCCGCAAAATAAACCGGTAATTTTTCTGGTGGTACAAAACCGGTGAACAGCCTGATGCGTTCCGTATCTTTTATTAGTTTGACAACTTCGCTTTCCTCTATTGTAAGGCATCTACCTGCCAAGATTAAAACCGTCTTTTCATCATCCAGTTGCCTGAAGGCACTGATTAATTGTTCTACTCCTTTATACGGACGAATATTTCCAAAAAAAAGATATACAAAGCTCTCCTGCGCTATACTTAACGTTTTTCTTGCCTCGTTTTTTGACGGTTTGGGAGGATATACGTTTAAATAATTTCCATGGGGTATAACATGAACATCTTTTTTTCGGCCGAACTTTTCTTTGATTTTTGTTTTTGCATATCCGCAGTGCGCAATTACATCATGCGCAAGAAAGGAGAGAAAAAGCCTCGCCGCAAAATCTACAACTGGACAGCTTGTTTCATGGGGAACGATATTGTGCACTGTCCATACTAGTTTATATCCCAAAAACCGGGCAAGGAAGAGCCTTTGGGCAAACCACAATAAGCTTATAATCCGCAATACAAGACTTCGCCCCCGGTAGTATGAGGTATGCGGCCAGTGCAGATGAAGAACCTGTACAGTATGACGGTTTTTCATCAACCACCTGTTTTCAGGCAGCTTATGGTAATAGACAACATCAACTCCAAGAGACTGAAGTTCTCTGGATAGAAGCGATTGATACGGGTTTCCTGAATCTTTGGGACAAAATAGAATTTTCAAGTAGGACACACCGGGTTTTAAAGTGCTGTATATTGTCGCTTAAACAATGGAAGCAATTATGGCGTCTAACTGCTCGCTGTTTAACCTTTCTTTTATGTAGCTCTGTTGCTCTGTTGTAAAATTTTTATTGAATTTTTTCCCCGAGCGTTGATTGATTTTTTCATTAACACCGTTCTTCCACTCTTCATATCCTAAAACTATATTGTTGGTGTCCGCTCTTTGATTGAGCATAGTATCACAGTAGTGTATCGATAAAAAATTACAGGCTCCCTGTAAGGTTGCCTTGGGGCTTTCTACCAGTTTTTCGTAACTGACAATAAAATGATCTTTATTCTTCAGATAATTTTGAGTTATCGCTATATCGTTATTCCAACGATCGATACACATGCCCACACTTCTTGGCCCTCCCCATTTATCAGGATACTTTTGTGTAACTTCATACATTGAAGCAACTACATCTTCTCCTCTTCTGATTATGTGTATGAACTTTGCGCCGGGAAGGTGTTTTTGTATCAAATTGATATAATGTAAATGTAAGGGTGTTTTTTCGAGCCACAATTTGCAATTGTTTCGTCGAGTTATTTCATCCAGAGTTGCGGTAAAATTTTTTATATGGGCTCTTGCCCAAAGAGATTTGTGCGGAATCTGCCTGATCAGGTCTTCTTGTTGACATTCTACCAGGAACTCTTTAAATCGTTTAGATGTATCCCTGTTAGCAATACCGAGCATCCCTTTCCATCCGGTGGTTTGAATGCTGGAAAAAAAGTGGGACTCCGGAAAGGACTGAACAAGGGGGTGCGCAGATAAAAGCCTCTGTAGTAATGTTGTTCCAGACCTGGCACATCCAACTATAAAAATCCGCCCCATTATTTCGTTGGAAACATTTTTTGACATTGCCTTATATTAAATTTGGATCTCAGCTGGTTTTAGAAGAATCTTTTATCGCGCGGGTTAAAGCATTGATGAATCGCAATCCCCAATTTCTTTTGGGTTTTTCAGTTCGAACTACTTTTTCCCAAAAAGAATCAACCAAAGGTTTGTTGTTTAAAAGATTTAAGTTTTTATACTTTTTGAGGATATTATGAAGTTGCTCTCGGTTATGCTCATCATAACCTGAGTACGCTGGATTTCTCCAGTTCCTTTCATCACCAAGATGAAATGTAAGATGAAGGTCTTCGAAAACTTTAAATTTGGTTGAGTGGCAAATTAAATTTGTCAAAATGACTTTGCCAATCCAATCTGCTCCGATACACGCTGTTCCTAAACCAAAATGAGGATATATTTTTTTGCTGAATATAAAGCAATCATGTCCGGGATGTTTGCTCCCCGCCTCTGCATAAAGGGTGGCAAGCGGGACAGTTTCACCCTTCATCCTAATGGTACGTCTATTGATACTAAAAGCATCATAACCTTCTTCAATAATTGAAGATACCGTTTTGTAAAAGTAGGGTTGTAGAGCAATATCGACGTTTGTATAGATATAATAATCAGCATCTGAAGATTTGTACAACCTGTCAATAATATCTTTTATTAAAGGTATTTTTCTTTTTCTTTTAAATGCTTTAATATCAAGAATCGATCTGTTTAATGCTTCTGTTTTTACAAAGTAATCAGGTATATAATCCTCGTCTTCAGGAAAAAAAGCTGCGTACAATTGAACCGCCGGATCAGCCTGTGCACATTCTTGAGCTTTCTTCATTGTTGCAAATGTAATAGGTTGAGCGACGTAAAGATCTGAAGAAGAATTTACTCTTACCGGATTTATAATATGAGCAATTTTGAGCATTATAATTTTATTTAATGGCTTTTAACAACCGTAATAGTATCGAAAATATTCTTATAGGCAATAATGACAACCATGTTATTCTCTTTTTTATCGCCACATGTTTCGATATTTTTAAAAAATATGGGTCTATTTCTTCGCAAGTGTTATTTTTGTTTGATTCAGTTTTCGGTGAGGATGCTTTACTGTTTTTCAGAAGTTGATCAAAAAGACGGTTATAATTGCTTGACTGTTTTCCAGAAACATATTGGTCTTCAATAGTCTTTCTGCATTGCTCACCCATTTCTTTTCTTTTAGTCTTATCAAAAACCAGGGCAAGTATTTTTCCTGCCAGGGCCTTAGCGTTTTCAGGCTCTGCGAGCATACCATTTTCATTGTCGATTATTACATCGGGAATTCCACCAACCGAAAAAGCAACAACCGGGGTGCCGCACGCCATGGATTCCAGCATTGTATTCGGCAAATTGTCCTCAAGTGAAGGCAATATAAAAAGGTCGGCGGCAGAGTATAGTTCAGCAATTTTGTTGTCGTCATGTATCTCGCCGGCTGAAAATAGGGGAATGGAAAATTTTTCTAATTCGCTACCGGTCTTTCCAAATATAATTATTTTTATTTTTTCTTCTTGAACGAGCTGATTAAATTTTTCATCTTGCATGCATATTTCAAGTGAACACAGTAATTGAGAAAAACCCTTTCTTTTCACTCGAGCAGTTGCAGCTCCAAAAAGCAGCACGCAGGTATCGCTGCTCACATTCAGGGTTTTTTTCGCTTTTTCTTTTGGAAACGGTTTGTAAATATCCGTCTCTATAGAGTTCGGCATTATTTCTATCCTGCTGTCTTTGAACAGGGTGCTTTGTCTGGCACAGCGTGCCATCCAGGTATTTAGGCATACAACAGTTATAGAATTTTTGAAGTGAGTAATCTTGTTTTTAAGAACATGGTACGGAATCTGATACTTGTTGTTTTCAAGTTGGGGGCAATCATAACAATCGGCCGTATAGTTCTCACATCCTGCAGTGTAATGGCAGCCCCCCGTGAACGGACACATATCATGAAGTGTCCATATAACAGGCTTATTAAGGCTTAGTAGTTTCGAGATCGTTTCTGTAGACTGAAACTGTGTCACCCAATGAAGGTTAATAACGTCTGCCTCCCTAATAATCTCATGCTCCGAAAGATCAACCCCAGGATAGGGCAACGAAAAACGCGTATCAGACAAATCGGTTCTGTTTTTATCAATAAGCTCATTCTGAATTAAACTAATGGACTTCGCATATTGCAAATCATGCATACCTGCAACAGCTAGTACATTATTATCGTCGGAGACCTTATTTACAGAAACAACATACGACTCCTGATCTGCTTCACGCAATGACTTGTGGAGGCGATAAGCAGCTTTAGCCGCCCCACCGGATATATCATCGGTATTTATAATTGCGGTTTTCATTTATACATAAAATGAAACTTTATTGTTTTAACCGAACATGTGCAGTTTAACTTGTACTCTCGTCCGTACAGGCTTCCAGCAACGGCAACGGCCATTCGAAATCAATTAGAAAAAACCCGCGTCATTAATCCGGTTATTATCTTAGCTTTTTCCTCGTCCAATATATCGATAAATATAACGCAATAACCTGTAGGGAATACTTATTGTATATAACAGCCATTGATTAAAGGCTGATTTTTGGGATACTTCTTGGACAGGAACCACAATATTATTTAGAATATCATTTAAAGTGTTATTAACTTGCAGACTGGTCATTTCTGGGTTTTGTGATACTGCCGCAGATGGAACAGGTACCATACTAATCGGCTTTAGACCGAGTGATTGATATTCTGGCAATGGCGAATACAAATAACCAAATAAAAGCTTGCTTAAATATAAATCATCTTTTTTATTGCTTTTGCCTTCAACCCTTGAAAACAATTCTTCAAGTTTTTTGCCTATTTCACCGGCGCTATTAGCTTTTATAACTTCGGAATGCGTTTCAAGGATAGAATTGCCTAAAAGAAGAATAGGTTTACCCAAAAGCGCAGCCTCAACAGCACATGATGAGTTAATTGACACAATCGCATCTGCATATTGAATACAATCAAATATATGGGCATCATCAACCCACCTTCCCGACGGGAGCGGCAATGATAGAAAGGGGGTCTCATCTTCTTGCTTTGGATGCTTCTTTACCAACAAAAAAACCTTTGATGCATGTTTAGCTAAGGCGGCAACAAGGGCTTCATAAGCATCGAATACACTTTTATAATTTGGCGAAAACAGCTTAGAGTTTATGTCCACTTCAACTTGAGAAGGAAAAAAAAGCAACAACTTATCCTCGGGTATATTATATTTTTTATAAAAGGCATTTTTTCCTTCCGCAGAATTCGGTTGCTCCCAGTTGCTTATGTTTTTTCGAAAATATAATTTTGCAAATTCTTCAATATTTGTCTTGTTACTTTTAGTGGGAATATGGGAATATTTTTTAATGAATGATGAATTGTAATTAAATCCTTCCGAGTCACATGCAAAGGTATTTGCAAAGGGCCCTCTTTCCAAAATGTTTTTTTGTACACCAAACAAATCAGCAATTGATAGCAGCGCGGCATCAGGAACGCGAAAGCCATTCCATACATATACACCAATTGGTTTATATATTGAAAAAACCAATAACCAAAATGCATACCAGCCATATGCTTTTTTAAAGGAAAGTTCAGGCACGACGTGTGTCCAAAATTTATCATATTCAGCAATTTCATGTATGATGCGGGAGGTGGCAGGAGACAATTCTGTTTCAGAAACCGGAAATAAGAATTTAGCATAGGCAACTCGAATGACTATCGGAAGTTCCAGATCAGGACTCTCGTTTGTTGTATAAAAAAGAATTTTATATGCATCTTTGTTTGCTTTATAAAAAGAATTCCAAAGCTTAACTTCATTAGGTCCAAGCTTTGCACAGTTTAAAACTATTAACGTGTTTTTCAAATAAAGACCTCCCTTTAGCGCTACACATGTGTTAGGTTTTTCGACCTTTTATACAGGGCTGCCATCCAATACTCATTTAGGGAATATTCACAAAAGCACTATCCCGAAAAAAAATATATACAAAATATTTCATAGCAAATTTACAGGTGGTCAATTAATAATCTGCTGCTTTTCCGAATCGAACCAGCGATAAATAACCTCGCCGGCTTCAGGTCTCAGGGTTTCGATTTTATTTTTAATATCTTGGGATATCTCATCTCGTCGAAAAAACATATCCCGCACTTTTATAAAAATATTGTCACAAAGCTTTTCGGGTTCACAAGAAACAATCCATTTTTCCTGCCCAAATATCTTATGAGCGCCAAAATTTTTGTGATAATAGTAATCATCAAAAGTCATCGAAACAGCAGGCACTCCCCCGCCCATGGCAAAAATTATGGGGTGGTGCTTCATGGTTAAGCACAAAGACGCATTGCAAATCAGACCAACGGCCAGCGAAGGATCATAATTATGCTGAGGAAAAAAGGATGGACTATGCATAAGCCCTGCTACAGCCTGAATCGAAACTTCATCCGTTTTTACCATCGGAACAAAAACTATCTGAATGTCGAGTTCTGACTGAATGTGATCAAGAGCTGAGGCAACCTGCTGCATAATGATTTTTGACGCTTCTTTCGACTGCCCCCAGTTGTGTACATTCACCGCAACATACGGCTGGTTAATACCTATATTAAATTGCCTTAAACGCTGTAGAACCAAATCGCGCTTAGCCGGTTCAAAAAAAAGAGCATCATCAAAAGTGCTCTTAAACTTTTCAAAATTGATTTTAATTGATTTTAGCGCCTCTACAGACCCCTCGTGATCTCTTAGATAAATGAGTTCTGCTTTTTTAAGCCCCCATTTTGCCAGAAAAGTGCTAACGCGATCTCTAAATACACCTATTGTCTGACCGGACAAAATAACCGGAACACCTAACGCATGGGCAAGGTTGATCAGCAGCATATTATCCCAGAGCCTTGTAAGAGTCATTCCGGTGAGATAGCCT
The DNA here is from genome assembly GCA_028282925.1 of Thermodesulfobacteriota bacterium. Classification (GTDB taxonomy): domain Bacteria; phylum Desulfobacterota; class WTBG01; order CAIYCZ01; family CAIRTM01; genus JANQGV01. Next base: position 14,694 of record JANQGV010000312.1, on the reverse strand, counting down.
CCACCCGAAAGAAAAAGAACATCAGAGCTGTTTAGCGCCTCAAGCATGCGAGCCTGCCTCGCAGAAAGTCCAAAGACCGGAAGACCGGCCCGAATTAGACATGTATTAAAAAAAAGCAGCGCAGCCAGAGGAAAATACAAGCGCTTGAAGGTTTTCTGTGATCCACAATACTGCCTTCCTCTCCAGCCAAAAAGCGCTCTGCGCGGTGCAAGCTCAACTTGAACCCCCGGATGTGTATTGCAGGTATACTCTATATTGGGCGTAAGCACTGTGATTCGACTTGTGGGCACAGCTTTTTTCCAGTGCTGAATGTTTGCGGCAAGTTGTGCCTCATCACCAATATTACCGTATCCGTATCCACCCGCAATGAGCACCCGTAATTGAATGTTGCCGCAAACACGCCTTCTTTTTTTGATGCCGGTGAAATAAGCAATTGTTTTAAGCAAATATTTTATAGTTCTGTTTATTATGGATATACCTTTCATGATACTTCCGAAAAGATATTTCTTGATTTTACCGACCGACCTAAACACTTTCATTAAAAACACCATAGCTGTTATCGACGTGTGGCCATTACGCGCAAAAAGGTGTTTTGATAATTGCAAAGTCGCTTTTAACCTTAAATATTCCCAGGACTGCCTGCGCCACCAGCGTCTTGAGGCCTTGATTGGATATTCTGTTTTTACAAGTTCTTCACGTAAGCTGCTTTTCCAGACCATCCGGTCTCGCACATGCTCATGCTTGAATACCGCTGTTACCTGCTGTGAGTTGTATATTTCCTCTGCATTAGTTGTCTCAAGATAGATGCGTCCGTTCTGTTTTAATTCTTCTAAAGCAATGCCCAGTTCCTTGTTTCTGCAAACAACAAGTGATATGCCGAGCGGATCTTTACTCAAGCGACCCCAGGCATCTTTAATAGAGAGGTCAGCATCAGCACCATAAAAATCAGGACAATACAGACAGCCCTCACAGGCAAAAAAATAATTGCGCCATAGATCTGTAAATGAAGTTCTAAAACGATTGCGCCTGATCGTCTTAGTAGAAGATTCAAATACATTGTTGAAGTTATTAGCATCCGGAATTCCACCGTGCTTATCGCGAAGATTTACCAAAAATGCTTCATCGGCAGCAATTCCCTCCTGCTTTGCCATGCAGTCCGTAAACTGCGCTGTAACATTATGGCTGCATACCGGAGCCAGCATATAAGAAATTTTTTCCCGAACACGGGAAGGCAATTGCTTTACACCCCTTATAACACACGGAAGGCCTATGAGTGCAAATGTCCCGTCTTCTTGAAGTACTTTCGTAATAGCCTGATAATAGCAAAGAGGATGGTAGTGGGAACTTCGGGCATTGCCCAGTTCCTTCATAGAGTTTGCAACCCGAATCTCAAAATGTGGCTTACCAAACGGCACGCTTAGCGGAAAGGAAGTTATAATCCCGTCAACTCGTTTTGTTTCCAACAGATGCTGTAGCAGAACGGTAAATGTGCCGCCTGATGCACTTTTAATGCGCTGCCCGGCGTCTGAATCATAGCTTATATAAAAAGAGTTCTCTTTTTGCAGGCCAAAGTGCCTTCCATGCCTGTTTGCACGAGTTGCACACTCTGCCAGTGCTTTCGGAGACTGCGGGCAGACGGTGTAACACATGCCGCAGTCAGTACAGGACTTCTCCCGAATTGATGGAATCCAAACCCCAGACCTTGCCCATTGCATTTCTATGGCCTGTTCAGGGCACATTGTCGCGCAACAGCCACAGCCAATGCAAAGATTGTCTCTAATTATTCTATTGAGTTGATCAACCCGCGCTTTCACTTTTGTCTTATAACAGCTACAAGATGTGTGCCACCCTGTACTTTAGAGGTTATGGTGTTACCCAGGAAAGTACAAATTTTTTTAAACAGGGACGATGGTGAATAATATGGCGAAAAAGCCACGCTGGACAATGGATATGTTTTTATGGTGACACTGTATTTATTTTTATCCAGGATGTTTTCAAAAGCCAGCGGGGTTATTGCCCAAAGATGTCTCGGGGGATCAATACCGTGCAGCATTTGCCCTGAAACCATTTTATACCAAACTGCTATTTTTGATAAATTATTTGAACGACATATTGTTCTTACCCTTTTTTTGAGGTTCAGGTAGGGATAAGCTATGTATTCTAGTGAATTTCCATTCGGACATATTAATAAAAAAATACCGCCTGAACTCAATAGTTCTAACATGGAATTGATAAAGGAAACGGGATCAATTAAGTGCTCAACAAGATGCCTGCACATTATAAAATCAAATTTTTCACCCCCATAATCAGCTTGTGATGCATCACCGTTTATAATGTTTTCAAGGCCCAGTTGTTCGGCGAATCGGCAGGCATCACTGTCAAGATCCATATAGGTGCTGCAGCCATAGCCCAACTCTTCAAACGTTTTCGAATAAAATCCTCCGCCACCACCGACATCTAACATTTTCAAATTTCTTTTCGTTTCCAGGCCGATTAAGGGATACAGGAGCCTGGAACTCTTAAATACCTGGTTTAAGTTTTTAATATCCGCTGAAAACAGGAACCCCTTATAAAAATCTTCCAACGAAGTCATGTCAGGCATGGGCCACACCCGTCCCGTACCGCAGCTGCCGCATTGGTAAACGTCGTAGGTTTTCATCCTGTAAACAGAATAACAGACGCTTTTACAAAACGCGCATACAATAGTACTGTTATTTCCCATCAATACTATGATCCCAATCCGAAACAAATTGAACCGGGGCTCCTCCTTGAAAACCACCACTCACTTTAAACTTCTTTGCCGCATAGTGCCATACCAAATGTTTTGTGTTTGTTTTATCAAAAACAATAATATTCATATAGTACTTACCTGGGTTCAAAATCAAACGATCAATTTTAACTGTTATCCGGTGTTTTTTTCCATTGTTTTTAAAGACCTGATCATTGTACTCTGAATGGCTCTGGGCAATCAAATTTGTATCTTGATTCATGAATGTTAAAGAAATTTTGAATTCATCATAATTTTCAGACACAGTAATATCAAACTGCAACTCAAATAATTCATTATAAAAAAACCTTTCTGTGGGTGTACCGTTTTTGTTTAGCAGCACCAAATTACTAATTTCGGCTTCTCGTGTCCCCGATATAACCATTTTATGATCATGAAACAAATCATTGAATGCCTCAATTCCAGACATCGCCAAACCATTGGAAACTAATTTGCCATGGTTCAGTACTACAACTTTGTCACATAACTTCGCGACATGGGGCATAAAGTGCGAAACAAAAACAACTGCGCAAGAATTCATCAACTCCGAAATTTTTGTATAACATTTTGCCCTAAAGCCCATGTCGCCCACCGCCAGCACTTCATCAATCAGTAATACATCCGGCTCCAGGTGTGCGGCAACGGCAAACCCCAGTCGCACATACATACCGGAGCTGTAATAGCTGACAGGCGTATTAATAAAGTCTCCAAGTTCGGCAAATTCGACTATTGAATCAAACTTTTGATCAATCTCTTTTTTGCGGAGTCCCATAATAGCGCCGTTGATATAAATATTTTCACGTCCGGTCAACAGGGGATGAAACCCCGCCCCCACTTCAATCAAAGCACCCACACGCCCCTGAATCTCAACACTTCCCTTGTCGGGCATAATGATGCCATTGAGCATTTTTAAGAGGGTACTTTTGCCCGCACCATTGGGCCCGATAAGGCCGAGACACTCCCCTCGTCTGACTTCAAAGCTTACATCATCCACACTCCAGAACTCATTTTGCCGCAAGGTATCGCTTCGAGACGGTAATCCGACAAAATCTTTAGCTATGTCAAAAACACCATACTTCATGGACGTTTTAAGCCTCGAACAAAATTTCTTTGAGACTCCTTCTGCTTTTATCAGTAGATCTCCGCTCATCTCGCACCCACCCTTTCTGCAATACGTATCTCTGCAAGATGAAACAATCGCCACGCAATAATAAACAGAAGAAAAGACAGAGCGCTATAGAACATAAAAAGGCCCGGCTGCGTTAAATAGCCCTTCACTATGAGGTCACGAGGACCAGCAACAAGAGATGCCAGAGGATTAAAAGCGCTAAACTGCTTAAAAAAACCTGCTTTCGGTTCCGGGTATAGTACGGGTGTTATAAAAAGCAAGAACGTGGAAGCCAGCGAAACAACATTTGCTACATCACGCACAACCGCATTAAGAAGAGAGAGCATTAATCCAAGTCCGAGGGTAAATAATACTATTGGAAGAAGCGCAAAAGGAAACAGCACCACTGTCCATTCCGGCACAACCCCGTACAGTATAAAAACAACCAGAGTCAGTGCGAAACGAACCAGGGTTTCAATCTGCGCTTCACCCATGGCTGACAGCACAAGAGTTTCTTTCGGGAAGTTTATTTTTACAACCATACCGCCACCGGCAACAATTGCATTGCTGCAGGTTCGGATGCCTCCGGCAAAAATCTGCCAGACAGTCAGGCCAAGAAGGGCGTAGGCCGGATAGGGGATATCAACCTCACCAATGTTTAATATGCCTGATTTGTTGAGGAAGACAAATGTTCCAACAGCAAGCAACGGCATTATAAGTGCCCATAAAAATCCCAAAACTGTTTGCCGGTACTTTGCCTTAAAACTCCTCAGAAAAAGCCTCCACGTCAGTTCAAAGCTTTCAAAAATTTCAAGAAACATTGCTTTCCACACTCGAAAGCCCCACCCCCGACCCTGACCTGGTTTATAAACTCTAATTTCCTCTGTTTCTTTCATCACAATTGTTTCCTGATGTTTATTTAACTTTTTGTCCGTTCTTACAGCTCCGCCCCGTCGGTTACAGACACCAAAAACCGTAACCTATAAAGGATCTTGCTTAATAAATTGTTGGTCCCTATGCGCTCGTATTGTTTTCCCAGATGAGCACATGCGGCCGTTTTTTCAACTCAGGCTCAAATTTTTTATACTCTTCACGGCTCAGGCACAGGGAGCGGATTTTTCTCTTTACATACCGCTCGGTCTTCCGGCTGAGGTCATTGAGGTGATACTGGTCGATATTCCCCACCAGCACCAGGTCAATGATACCCGAGTCTTTGCCTTCGGCATAATCATCTATGAGATAGGCAAGCTCTAAATCGCCCAGTCTGTTAATAATACTGTCGATAACCTGGTCGATCCCGAGCGCCTTGGCCACCATTGTTTTAAGTTCCGGGAAAAGGGGGTGCTCCCTATTGGCTGTATAAAAAACCTGGCGGCCGTTTTTTTCTGCGGTTAAGAGTTCAGTTTTTGTAAGCTGGTTGAGTTCCTCGCGCACCGAGTTGGTTGATACATTAAACTCCTTGGCAAGTTCACGCAGGTAGGACCTGGTCTCCGGATTAAAAAAGAACTTGGTTAAGAGCTTGATCCGTGTTTTCGAGGATATAATGCCATCAAAAAGATTCATAGGAACAACCATATATTGAGTAGAGAAACTACTCAATATTTAGGATATATATATGCATTTTTCAAGTAGTTTTTTTGCTTTTAAGAAACGGTCAGGCAGGGGAAACGTAAAAATTTTAATAAATTCAAATAGTTATAATTATGGGGATTGTCAATCCATTTTAACCAGCACATCCTGTCCCGGGAAAATGGTACTGCGCGGAGAAAGGTTGTTCAGACGCAGAAAGTCGGCAAGGCTCATATTATGCCGCTTGGCTATGAGGTAGGGGGAGTCTCCTTGGCGGACCCGGTATTGCTTTGTTTGGATGGAGCCAAAAATGCTGTTTTTTTTTGAGGGATCAAAAGCACCTGGCCGATGGTCAGCGTTGTAGACCTGAGCTGGTTCAGTGAACGGATTGCCCGGACCGTTGTGTTGTACCGGTTGGCAATCTCCCACAGCGAGTCGCCCTTTTGAACCGTATACTCAAGCAAATTGCCCTTCACCTTGGCGGCCTGAACCGGCGGTCGCGAACTGCGGTAGGATTTCCGCTTGCCGGTTGGGACTTTCAGTTTCCAGCCAGCCCTGATAAAGCTGCTTTTTCTCAGGTTGTTCATCGCCATAATGGCCCGAACAGAGGTCCGGTATTTTTCGGCGATAACAGACAGTGATTCACCGTTGCGGACCCGGTGAACGATATAGGGAGGCACCGGTGGAACATACATAGGGATACCATCGACCTTGGCCAGCAGAATTTCCGCTTTACCAGTGGGTACTTTCAGGGAATAGGGCTCCTTGGGTGTTACGTGTTTGCGCAGTTCCGGATTAAGCCCTTTTAGTTCCGAATACGGCAGTCCGATATTTTTGGCAATTGTTCTGAGGTGGAGCTGCTTGTCGATGGTAACGGTTTCAAAAACTGACGGATCATAGGCCTCAGGTAAATCAAAGCCATGCGCCTGGGGGTCGTTGATAATGTGCAGCACGGCCAGAAACCGCGGCACATAGGAAGCGGTCTCATAGGGCAGCCGCGTATACAGATCCCAGAAGTTGTCCAGATAGCTCATACGCTGTTTGCGAATAGCCCGCAACACATTTCCCTCTCCGCAATTATACGCGGCCAGGGCCGTTGTCCAGTCGCCGAATATACCGTGCAGTTCTTTTAAGTAGGCAATGGCCGCCCGGGTCGATTTTTGCGGGTCCATGCGCTCGTCCACCCATGCATTGCGCTCCAGGCCGAACTTGTGGCCGGTTGAGGCGATGAACTGCCACATCCCCAGCGCACGGGCCTTGGACATTGCCCGCACCTTAAAACCGCTTTCAATCAGGGGCAGCCAGCAAAGCTCTTCCGGCAGCCCTTCTTCTTTCAGCGCTTTCACAATTTCATCCCGGTATTTACCCGAGCGCTTATAGGATTCCAGGAAAAAACGCCGCTCGCGGCCCTTGAACGATTTCAAAGCCTTTTCAACGTGAGCGTTCATAACCAGGGGAATAGCGTTGGAGTGCCCGTTGACCACGTGAAAGCGCGACGCATACACCTCCATGATGCGCTTGGCAATGGTGATGCGCACATCCTCCTTCTGCTGTAAAACAGTCTGGTCCGCTTTTTCACTGATCTCAAGAATAAGCGAGTAGGATTTGTCCAGGGCATCGATCGCATTTTCAAGATCGCCCTGCTGCCAGAACTCATTAGATGTTTGATAAAATTCAAGGGCGGAGTCCAGCAGCCGCTGATCCGGGCTCTGGTCGTTTACAGCAGTTCCAGCTGAATCTCCGTTCAACTCCATATGGTTAATGTCGTCTTGAACCGGGTTTGAAGCAGCCTGCCAGGATGTGTTTCCGCTGCTTGAAGCGGTGTTGCGGGGGGGCATACTGTAGGTGCATCCGATAACGGCCATAAGACCAACAACAGCTAGTACTCTGTAATATGATTTCATCAATATATAGTATCCATTCGTGGTTGACTTGTAATATTAAATACGTAGTATCCGACGGTAAATGAGTGGATATTTTACACGATACAGCACGATTGTAAACAGTTAAAACATATTTACTTTGACATCGAACTGTTTGCGCAATAACATAAGCGATAATTTATATAATTAGCTATTATTTGTTATGCAATTGTTCACGAACAGTATATACTTTTTTGCATATGGTTTGTTTTTAACCGGCGTATTTCTGGGCCTGAAGAAACACAACCGATTGACTGCACTCTGGATCATGGTATGCGGTGTTGTGCTGGACTTTTTTGCCACGGTTATTCCCTGCAGTGGATTTAAGTCTCTTGCCATCAACATCGGCGGCAGCGGTATAATTGTTTCCGGCATTGCCCTGGGTGTACTGGTCTGGGTGTTGTTTCTCGTTGCTTTCTTTGTACGGCTCATGGAAAAACAGCGCCTGTTTTTAAGAATGATAACGATAATTGCAATTGCATGGTGTGCAGACCTTGCCGTGTTGCTGTATGGAATTTACTCGCTGTAAAAAGGTTTGAATGTTTACAAAAGACACCCCCAAGGAAATCTCCCGGCTTTTTGATTTAATTGAAGCAGTCCAACAAAAATTCCAGGACCGGTTTACCATTAACAAGCAGAGCAGGCAGGGCGAGCTTTCCCTCGTTTTCAAGACCGCCGACCTGGTTGATATTCTCTACCTCGGCGTACGCTACGATCTGTGGACCCGAGCCCAGAACCCCCTCTGGTTCGGTGTGCAATCGGATTGGAACGAAAAAGTAGTGAACCTCTTTTCCGAGCACAACCAGGGACGCTGGGTACCTTTTGAAAATTTCAGGCTGTGTCCTGTGCCGCCGGAGTTGACCATGCAGGATGAATATAAAGAATTGATTATAGAAATGCTGGAAGAACAACTCAATATCGTGGATAAGCATCATGTTTGTTGATTACGCATCGGTAGTTATTAAGTCCGGCAATGGCGGGCAGGGCTGCGTCTCCTTTCACCGCGAAAAATTCAAACCCAACGGCGGGCCGGATGGTGGCGACGGCGGCAATGGCGGCGATGTAATCCTTATCGGCGAATTGGGCATGAACAGCCTTGTCCGCTATCGGTATACTCCGCGCCTGTTTGCCAAAAACGGACAGCCGGGAATGGGCAGCAACCGTTCGGGAAAAAAAGGCAAAGACATGGTGGTAAAAGTGCCCTGCGGAACCATTCTGCGCAACACTGAAACCGGTGAGATTTTGTGCGAAATTATCGAGCCGGGCACATCGGTTACGGTGGCCCGGGGAGGCAAGGGCGGCAAAGGCAACCAGCATTTCGCAACCCCAACCAAACAGGCCCCGCGCTACGCCCAGCCGGGACTGCCCGGCGTCGAATTCAAGGCCGAGCTTGAGTTGAAGGTTATGGCCGATATCGGTCTGGTGGGGCTTCCCAATGCCGGCAAGTCCTCCCTGATCAGCGTCGTATCTCATGCGACGCCCAAAATTGCCGGCTACCCCTTTACCACCCTCAACCCGGTGGTCGGCGTTATTGAGTTGTCCGAATTTCGCACCATGGTGATGGCCGACATACCCGGCATCATCGAAGGCGCCTCCGAGGGCAAGGGACTTGGTATCCAGTTCTTAAAACATGTCGAGCGCACAAAGACTCTCCTGTTTGTCATCGACATATCACCCTATGCCGACACCCCTCCCGAAAATGCCTTTGAAATACTCCACCGCGAAATAGAAAGCTTCGGGCACGGCCTCCCCGAAAAGCCCTTTTTAATAGCGGCTAATAAAACCGATCTCGACCCCGACGCAACATGCCGCGACGAGTTTTCAAACCACATACCGGACAACCTGAAAGAAAAGTTTTTTCAGATATCTACAGCCACACGGGAAGGCATTGATCAACTCATAACCGCACTTGACAAAACCCTTCACGATGATCTACAATCTTAATTTAACCTGTAGTCCATTAAAGCATCCCTAGAGTTTAAGGACTCTTTCTCTCGATAAAAAGTCCGTAAAGGGCGGGCAGGGGATAAATATATTTATAAGGAGGATATATTATGGCTCAGCATACGCAGGATTTCGAAAAGGCGCTCGAAATTGGAAGACCCCCCAATATCGTAAAACTGTTTCCTAACTCTAAAGCATTAATCGTCAGTGGCAAAGCAATCGACAGAGCCATGATCGCCAAAGGTCAGGCCATGACCATAGCGGCCAATGGCCGCAACAGTGCCGTTATCCGCGGTGCTCTCATTGCCGCCCAGAAGGCCAATGCCGCCATTATTATTGAAATAGCAAAGTCCGAAGGCGGTGCCAACGCGTACTGCGCTGTAAATTTCTGGAACATGGCCAGCCATGTTGACGGCATCTGTAACGAACTCGGCATTACCATACCGGTTGCAATCCATGCCGACCATTATGCGCTTAAAGGCGACAAGGATATAGAAAAGGCCAAAGTTGAAATTCCCAGCATGTTCGATGCCGGCATCACATCAATCGCCATTGATGCATCTCACCTGCCTGATGATCAAAACCTGCTTGCCAACCTTGAGATCAACCAATACATACCAAAATGGGCCAGTCTGGAAACCGAAGTCGGCGAGATTAAAGGAACGCAGGGGCTTTCGACTCCGGACGAAGCCCTTTTTCTTATCCAGGGCCTGAATGCTCATGATATTTCCCCCGACTGGATCGCCTTGAACAACGGCACCACCCACGGTATCGAAGCCAGTGATGCCGGTATCCAGGTAGAGCTGACAACGGCCGTACACAAAGCCATTGAAAAATACCGGGTTTCCGGCGCCCAGCACGGCACCTCCGGCAACAGCTCGGATCGGCTGCGCGAAATTGCCGCCAACACCAACACAACCAAAGCCAACGTGGCTACCGCCCTGCAAATGATTTCCTGGGGCCTGAAAGTCAACGATTACGGCAACGCCATTCTGGACACCGACGGTAATTTCAATAAAGTTACCGAGACCGGTGTTACCGAAGAACTCTGGGCCGAGATGGTGGATTACGCCAACGGCAAGGGCCTGAAAAAAGGCGATTACAAAAAATTGAACCTCCCGTTTGAAAATAAAATTGTCGGCCAGTCCAGCGAAGTCCGCGACCGTATGGCACAGGGCGTAGCCGACTTCGTGCATAACATGCTGGTGAACGTATTCAACGCCGGCGATACCGCACCGCTTGCCATCGAAGCCATCTTGAAAGCCGGCTCATACGATCTCGGACCGAAAGCAGACCGCATGGAAGACCCGGCCGAATGGACCTCGGAAAAGATTGCCGAAAAGGCAAAATCGCTTGACAGCGACAAAGGCCCTGCCGGAGATTTCGACGACTAAGCAGTTTCTTCAAAATAGTGTACGGACAAAGCCTCCTGTTTTTTAAAAGCAGGAGGCTTTTTTAACGAAAAAGGGGGTTGAATACCCTATATAAAAATGCTGTAATATGCAGACAATTCGATTAAAACGCTACATCCTGCATTGAGAGAACTCATCATCTGGAGGCCTGCTGATGAAAACCCGGCGTCTAAAAATTCCGGTATCCGATACCGAAAAAGTTTCCGGCTGCCTGCACCTGCCCGACAAAAAAAAGGGTACCGGCATCATCATCGCCCACGGTGCCGGCAATGACATGGAAACCCCCTTGCTGGTCTTCATGGCCAAAGGCCTTGCCGAAGCCGGTTTCCCGGTTCTACGCTTCAATTTTCTCTACAAGGAAAAAGGCCGGAAAGCCCCCGACAGTCCGAAAGTCCTGACAAAAACCTGGCTGGCGGTGTTTCGCTTTTTTAAAAGCCATCCCGATGTTGCTCCGAAAAGAATAGTTGCAGCCGGAAAATCGATGGGCGGGCGCATTGCCTCGCAGATGGTCGGTGACGAAGAGCTGCCGGCAGACCGGCTCATGTTCCTGGGGTATCCCCTGCACCCGCCGGGCAAAAAAGAAAAGCTTCGGGACGCTCACCTGTACGGAATTGATGTACCCATGCTGTTTTTCGCCGGAACCCGTGACACCCTGTGCGATGTACCCAGCCTGAAAAAGGTTTTAAAAAAAATAAAGAAGTCTGCCTGCGAACTGGAAATAATCGAGGGGGGTGATCATTCTTTTAACGTCCTGAAATCTTCGCCCCTCAACAAGGAACAGGCATATCAGCATATTCTGCAACAGGCTGTTTCCTGGCTGAAAAAGAAAGTATAACAGGATTTCTTCAAAGGGGGACACCACAATGCCGCCGCGCCCATTTAAAGCACTGGTTGTTTACGAGGCCGAAAAAAACACCTTTACCCGGCGCATTGAAGAGTGCGATACCAGCCGGCTTCCCGAAAATGAAGTTTTAATACAGGTTAAATACTCATCGCTTAATTATAAGGATGCCCTGTCGGCAACCGGCAACCGCGGCGTTACCAGAAGCTATCCACACACTCCCGGCATCGATGCTGCCGGCACGGTTATTGAAAGCAGCAACAGCGGACTCACTCCCGGTGATGATGTTATTGTGACCGGCTACGACCTGGGCATGAACACCCACGGCGGATTTGGGCAGTACATTCGCGTTCCGCCTGAATGGGTCATTCGGTTGCCGAAAGGCCTTACCCTGCGCCAGAGCATGATCTACGGCACCGCTGGCTTTACCGCAGCCCAATCGGTGCTTCGCTTAATCGATTACGGCATTACTCCCGAACAGGGAACCGTACTGGTAACCGGTGCAACCGGCGGTGTGGGCAGTATTGCAGTTTCCCTGCTTGCCAAAAGCGGCTTTCAGGTGATTGCCGCAACCGGCAAGGCGGATCAAAAAAGCTTTCTCACGGGGCTTGGCGCTGCTGAGGTTATATCCCGGGAAGAAACCAGTGATACCTCTGACAGAGCGCTTCTAAGAGGCCGCTGGGCCGGTGTTGTCGACACGGTCGGCGGCAATACCCTTTCTACCGTCATCAAGTCTACCGGGTATCGTGGAGCCGTAACCACCTGCGGCAATGTTTCTTCCGGAGATCTGCACACCACGGTATATCCGTTTATCCTGAGGGGCATCAGCCTGCTGGGTATCGATTCGGCCAACTGCCCCCACGGCATACGGCTGCACCTTTGGGAAAAACTCTCTCAAGAATGGAAACTGGAAAAGATTGATCAACTGGCAACGGAAATACCTCTTGCCGATCTGAGTAACCATATCGACCTCATCCTGCAGGGTAAGCTGAAGGGGAGGACTATTGTCAACATGCAGAATGTATGAAAAAACAAAAACGACGAAAATCACCGCCGCCCGTACCTGTTCCCTGGAAAATGTTTAAAGCACTCTGCTGGATAGCCGCTCCCTTTGGAATTTTCGCCTACGGGATGCTGCTGTTCCGTGAGACGGAACAAACCCTTCTGCTCCATTCATCCTGTCGTTATGCGGGTTACGGTTTCACCGTCGGCTGTTTGCTGTGGCCCCTTGCGTCACGCTTCCTTACCTTTTACCAGGTTTTTATCCATGAGTTGACCCATCTTGTCATGGGCCTGCTCTTTTTCAAAAAACCCAAACGCCTCATGGCCTCAGACGAAGGCGGGCTGGTGGACATGTATGGCGGAAACTTCGTAATAACCCTGGCGCCGTATTTTTTTCCGCTCGTTTCTTTTGTCCTGGTTCTGGTTGCACCCCTCCTCAACACCGCCTTCCTTGACTACTACTATATTCTCCTCGGCTTCTTTACCGGTGCGCACATTGTTTCCGTTGCCCTGCAATTTAGGCCGCACCAGCCCGATATCCGTGAGACCGGCCTTGTTTTTTCGCTCCTGTTCTGCACTGCCGGAAATATTATTATCCTGACCGGCATACTGGGGTTCCTGGTAAATGAGTATGCAGGAATATGGCTCTATTTAAGACAGGGATTCAGCGAAGCTGTAACTGCGGGACAGATTCTACTTGAATCGTACGGCAAACCCGCCTATGGCTATTTTCAAAATCTTCTCTCCTTATGATACCCGTTCACAAAAATCAGTTCAAAACATTTTACTTAGTCGTTACTGAAAAATTCGATTTCAAGCTGCAAGCAAAACCGATTCGGCAGTCAGGCAAAATCGGTTTTGCTTTTTTCGCTCCCCAAAGAGCCCTTTGTAAATGAACAAAAAGAAAGCTCTGAGCAGTTTTCTCATATTGTACCCACACCCGGCAAGTATTGCATTAATGCGGTCACCATCTTTGCCATGCAACAGGTTCCGGTCCATCCTGTTCTCTGCCTTCAGATGTCCAAACATAGGTTCACTGGCAGATCGCCTTCTGTACCACCTCCATATGGACCGGCTGAGACTTTTCTTTCTGCGTCCAACAACATGAACCTGTGTATCCTCAATGCTGCCGGCAGTGCCTTTATAACCTCTGTCACAGTAGACATTCTTCGGCTGCCAGCCCAAGATCTCTTTGGTCTGTCTAAGCGCCGCTCCCAGCGTGTGACCATCGTAGGGGTTCCCATGATGTATGGCTTTGATTCCTATAATCCAGTTGCTCCTTGACGTGCTGACCATTGATGCTTTGCAACCAAACTCATACTGCTTATGGGCTTTGCCTTTTGCGATACATTCCACCTCCGGTGCGTGGATGCTGTAGAGCTTGCCTTTGTCATGTCGCTGCTGCTTCAGCAGGCGCTCAGCCAGTTCAAGCTGTTGTTGTAGTGTCTCATCGGGTTCTGTGACTTTGCGGTGAATGTCGCGGCTGAGGCGGCCCAAATACGTTTTAAGCTTCTTTGTCTCCCGCTGCGCCCGCTTCATCTGGCGCGCATGCCGGTACCAGCCCTGCCTGGCAAGTGCTTTCTTGCCAACATGCTCATAGGTCTGTCGTAGCTCTATACTGCGCTGTTTGGCTACCCGCACCAAAACTCTCAGCATCTTGTAGTACAGACGCGCATCGGTTGGAAACGCTATCGCTTTCTCCTGCACCGTCGTATCTACATTGACCCGCTGGGCATCACGCCGTGTAATCAATTTTCCCCGTTTGGCTGTTTCTACCGTTTCGGCCAACAGCTTCTCCATCCCTCCGGCACCCACTCGCTTGCGCCAGCGGGTGAGCGAACTGGGATCTATCGGCAGCTCATGCTGAAAGTACTCAAACCCGCAAAAATACTGCCAATAGGGATTTTCCAAAAAACGTTCCACCACGCTCTCATCGCTTTCGTTGTAGGTGTACTTCAGGTAGTGAAGCCCGACCAGCAAGCGGATCGACTTGTCGGGGCGACCCACATTCTCCACATACAACGATCCGGACTCCTGTTCAAATACTCTCCAGTCTATCTGCTTGGACAGTCTGAATAGCGCGTGTTCTCGGCTCACTATCTGCTCCAGCCGCGTTTGAAACAAAGGGG
>JANQGV010000121.1 GCA_028282925.1 Thermodesulfobacteriota bacterium | reverse complement strand
GGCGGGATACCCTCGCGGCACGATTTCAGTCGGCGGGTCAACAAACTCGCCCCTGAAAAGCGGGGCTCAAACATGTCGACCCTTGTTTCCTCCTAAAATCGCTGCACTCGGCTGCGTTGCAACGGGACTAAGAAAGCCCGTAACTCATCAAAGGTAAAAACTTTTAATAATTAATGCTGAATGCATTAGCGTTGCAATTTTAGCCCCCTCTCTGGGGAAATGCCTAGGGCCTCCTGCTCTGAAAGAGAATTTTATCCCTCAAATCTTTAGATCTTCAAATATGTCGGTACCATAGCAGACCTGGCCGAATATATCCAGGACATGGCCGGAAGTGATTTTTTGAAAATCTTCGGGCCGGGGTACGATTACCAGTCCGCCCACATCAACAGCGCCGGGACTGATGAGCAGACCGGTGTGGTCGTCGCGGAAAAAGCAGTCAGGGCGGTGAGCTTTGCGCGGAAACAGTATGCCTGTATATCGATTTTTGCTGCCGGAAATTATCAGGTTTACCATGGGCTCGCCGGTGTCTGGTGTTTTGCAAGCAAGATGGGCCATGGCTGCCTCCATGCATCCACAGAGATAGTCGGACGATTCCGTAAGGCAGATAAACAAACCCCGGTTGTCGAGACAGGCAGTATAGCAACTGCCATCAGTGTTCAGATCAAGGGGCTTCAGTGGTGTGGTAGCTCCGGTGCGGTCAAGATCCAGTATCTGGCCCGGCAGGGGAATGTCATCGAGAGGGCAGGCTTGGAAGTGAAGATGGTCCGGGGCTGAAGCGCCGCAGGCCGGGCCGTTGTAGAATGCCAGAAAGCTGAAATCAACATCGTGAACAAAGGACGCCATTGCGGCCAGATCATCGCCGATTAATTGGGGTACGTGGTTGCGATGGGTGATGACCAGGTGATTGCGGAAAATGGGAAAAGGATTATTCAGCACAAGCCAGGTGTCTTTAAATGGAAGGCCCTTCTGGTTGGGGTAAAGCTGGTCCGGGCACAGGAAGCATGGACGGCTGTTGACCGAAGCGGCATCGACTTTGGCTGAAACGCTCTTAATGCGATTGGGATTATGCTGTACCTGCACGGACAGGTCCTCCAGGGGCATGGTTTTAAGGAGAACATCATCGAGAGAAGAACGGGCATCCTGCAGCCCCGGCCAGGTAGATTGCTGGTGGCTGATGAAAGCGTTAAGGGTGTCCCGGAAGGTGCCGGGGGGTTCTCCCGGGAGAAAAGGCCTGAGATCGTCAGGAGTGATAATATGTGTGTTTGTGGCTGCTGTGTTGCTCATGAGAATAGACTGTCAGGCGGCGGTTTTTGCACTGTTTTGCCGCTCGAGGATTTCCCTGGTCCGCAAACCGTCTTTATAGGACGCATATTCATTGATTTTTTCCAGGGGCAGGTCGGCGTCGGTGTTGTCGTCCCAGCGGCGGCAGAGATAGACGGGTTCGTAGATTCGGCCCACCCGATAGTCCCGCGAGATACGAAGTGAAACGGCATAGTCTTCGCCGTAGCTGACGTTGGGAAAAGGGTATCTTCTCAGCAGTCCGGTAGTAAAAGCCCGTGGTGCGCCGATGCCGTTGACTCGCAGCAGGTTGTTGCGGCCGTTAAGCTCGGTCCACTCGCGGTGGTCGACGATGCCGGGCGGTATTTCCTCAAGTTGAAAGTTTACGAGCCGGTAGCTGCCGACCAGCATGCCGCAGTTACCGTCACGCAGTGCTGAAATGACCGTCGCGAGGGCGCGGGTATCGGCATACAGGTCGTCGGAGTCGAGCTGGCACACAAAACGCCCGCACAGGGGAGAGCGAATCGCCTCATTCCAGCATCCGCCGATGCCGAGGTCACGGCGCTCAGGGATGATCTGGACAACCCTCGGGTCCCGCTGAGCGGCAGCTTCTATAACCTGCCGGGTGTTGTCGGTAGAATGGTTCTGCACCACCAGCACGTTGAAATCAAAATCGGTCTCCTGGTTTAAGGCGCTTCGGATGGCTTCGTCTATGGTTGTTTCGCGGTTTTTGACCGGGATAACAACGCTGGCCTCCAGCGGATAAGGGGAGTCGTCATCCGGGGCGGGCAGCAGGTCGTGACCGCACCAGGCATTGCAGCGTTTAAGGTGCTCGGTAGCAACAGCTTCCATTTCCTGCTGGTACTGCTTCTGTGCGGGATCGACATAATCGAAATGGGAGCCGGCTTCGCTCTTCCGGGGAACAACCAGGGAGAGGGGCTCCGGTACACGGATAACATCAGCGGTCAGAGATGCTTTCAGCCGCAGCTCATACAGGCCCGCCCAGCGGGTATCGGTCAGGGGGCCGAACAGGTTAAAGCAGGCCTTAATGTGTCCGTTTGAAAAAAGCATGACCGGGCCGAAATTAAAGTCATCACGGATGCTGCCCGGTTCATAGGAAATAACCGGACACGAGTTTTTTGTGTTTCTCCGTTCAGTATAATAGTCTGCATAATAGAGAGCCTGTCCACCTTCCAGGGCGACCGACAGCAGCCGGTTTGTCTCTTCGGTGGTGATGGAAACGGTATCTGTGGAAGGCACGATCATGATAAACGGGCACGATCCGGCCAGTTCAAGAGCCTTTCCCAGGCTTCGGCCGCCGAAGGGGTGTTCGGAATCGACGGTTTCAACGTTGTGGGGTGAGGTGGTGGACCCAAGGGCAATAACTTTTTCGATTGACGGGTTTGCCAGCAGAGAGTCGTATAGTTTTGGTTCGTGACGGTGATATACAATGGCGGTGATGGGCTTCATGTGAACCTAAAAAGTTTTTTAAATAATTAATTAGCTTGTGGCTAATTAGTATATCCTTGATTATTCGAAATCAGCGTGTCTAAAATTTGAATAAGACGCAAGCGCCTCCTCCTTTTCTTTGCGTGCCAAAGAAAAGGAGGCAAAAGAAAGGCACCCTGCAACTTGACCCCGACAGCAGTCGGGGCTACCCTCGCAGCACGATTTCATCCGGCGGGTCAACAAACTCGCCCCTAAAAACGGGGCTCAGACATGTCGACCCTTGAATCCGTCTGAAATCGTTGCACTCGGCTACGTTGCAAAGGGACGAAAAATACAGTCTTTGATTAACAATAAATTCTGTATTTATGCAAGGCTTAAATACGGACGGTTACAGTCACTCTTTTTCCCGCTAACCAGTCGAACTTCCGTCAGTCGCTGGCTTTATTGCATAGCCGATAATCTCTACAAAAGCAAGTGATAAGAGGCTATTGGAAAACGCCCATCTTCTGTGTTACGCGCATCCTTCGTCACTGCGGCGTACAAACAAGTACGCCTCATTCCTCAAGATGACACGTGCCTTGAATCTGAACATTTTCCAATAGCCTCTACGAAACATGCACATTTTCCCGACAATAAAAAAGCCCTGGGGTACAGGGCTTTAAAAGAGACAGTATGATTTTGTTATTTTAACGACCACAGTGAGCAGGTGCCGTCGTCGGATCCGGCCACCAGGTACCGGTTGTCCGGACTGAAGTTAACGGATTCAACAATGTTGGTATGCCCGTTCAGTCGTTTCATAAGGGAGCCGTCTTTCATGTTCCAAACGCAGATGGAGTTGTTGCCGCAGCCGGCGGCCAGGTAGCGCCCGTTGGCATTGAGTCCGATACACCAGATGGGGGCCTTGTCGTCGCTGATTGTCTGGACCGCCTTTCCTGCGGAGAGGTCCCAGGTTTTAATGGTGTTGTCGTCCGAGGCCGATATCAGGCTGTTACCGTCGGGGGTAAAGGCCAGTGACCAGACATACCCCTTGTGTCCCCGCAGGGTTTTCACGGCCTTGCCGGATTCGATATCCCACAGGCGAATGGTTGTATCCCAGGAGCCGGAAGCAATGGTCTTACCGTCGGGGCTGAACGCAACGGCCCAGACATAACCCTGATGTCCGGCCAGTGTGTTGACGATTTCTCCGCTTGCGCTGTCCCATAATTTGATGGTGTTGTCGTCGGCGCCCGAGGCGATCAGTTTGCCGTCGGGGCTGAAACAGACCGTGTCCACATAGTCGTCATGGCCCTTGAGGGTCAGGGTTTCTTCCCATGTGTCGGTGTTCCAGAGTTTGATGGTATTGTCGTCCGAGGCGGAGGCCATAAGAGATCCGTCGGGGCTGAAACAGACCATGTTGACATCGTCGGTGTGGCCGAAAAGGCGTTTTACCAGTTCGCCGCTTTCAATATCCCACAGGTTGATGTTGGTGTTTTTTGAGCCGGACACGAAACAGTTGCCCTGGGGGTGGACTTTTACCGACCAGACCGGGCGGGTGAATCCGTCGATGGACTGAACCGGTTTGCGTTTGTTGATGTCCCATAATTTGATGGTATTGTCGCGCGACCCTGTGGCAATGGTTTTGTCGTCGGGGCTGATGCTGAGCGACCAGATAAAGCTGGTATGTCCCGTATAGGAACGGGTTTCCCGGCCGGTGTCCACATTCCACATCTTCATGGTGCCGTCGTCGGACCCGGACAGGACATGTTTGCCGTCGGCGGTAAAGCTGACCGAAACAACAAAGTCACGGTGGCCGGTCATGGTCCGCAGGTTTTCGCCGGTTGCAACATCCCAGAGCTTGATGGTCATGTCATCCGATCCGGAAGCAAGCAGCTTGCTGTCGGGGCTGAAGTGGACCGATTCAACGATCTGGGTATGTCCTTCCAGTACCCGCAGTTCCTTGGCTGTTGCAACATCCCAGATACGAACGGTATCGTCATAGGAACCCGATGCGATCAGCTTGCCGTCGGGGCTGAAACGTACCGAGTTTATACAGTCGGTATGTCCACTGAGGGTCGCAAGGAGTTTGCCTTTGGCGGCGTCCCAGACCTTGACCGTATTATCGTCGGATCCGGAGGCAAGCAGCTTGCCGTCCGGACTGTGCCGGACCGATGTGACGCAATTGGTGTGCCCGGTCAGGGTTTTCAGGGCTTTGCCTTCGCTGATGTCCCAGGTTTTAATGGTAGTGTCATCGGAACTGGAGGCCAGGTATTTACCGTCGGGGCTGAAGCTGACCGATGAAACGTAATCGGTATGACCGTCCAGAAACACGATCTGCTCAAGGCTTTGGGTATCGTAAAAGTAGATGCCGACCGAGCTTGCCACGGCAAGCTGTTTGCCGTCGGGTGAAAACTTAACATTAAATATCCATCCCTTACCGAATTTTTTCTGTGGTGTGCTTTTTATTTTCACGGCAGTCATCTTTTCTAAAGGTTATAGTATTTTTTCTTCCTTGAAGCGGGTGATGTCCTCATCGGAGTATCCCAGCTCTTTCAGGAGCTCATCGTTATGCTGCCCCAGCATGGGGGGAGCGGTTTCAACTGCGGCCGGAGTTGCGGAATACTTGACCGGATGCCCGGTTACTTTGATGTTGCCGCATTTTGGATGCTCGACGTCGACCAGCATATCCCGGGCCAGCACCTGGGGATCCTGAAAAATCTGGTCTACGGTATAAATCGGGCCGCAGGGAACACCGGCCTCGTTGAGCGCATCAAGCCACTCCTGCATGGTTTTTGTTTTTATGACATCGCTGATCATGGGTATCAGCTCAGCCCGGTTTTCAACACGCTTGGCATTGGTTGCAAAACGGGGATCTTCGGCACTATCCTGCAGACCGGCTACTTCACAGAATTTCGCCCAGAGCTTATCGTTGCCGGCAGCTATATTGATGTATCCGTTGCTTGTCTCAAAGTCCTGATACGGAACGATCAGGGGATGGGCATTGCCGATACGCTGGGGCGTTTTACCGGAGGCCAGATAGCGGCCGCCCTGATAGGTAAGCCATGATACCTGTCCGTCCATCATCGAGGCGTCTATGTACTGGCCTTCGCCGGTTCTGGCCCGGTGGTACAGGGCCGTCAGAATGCCGATGGCGGCGAACATGCCCGTGGCAATGTCGGTGATGGCGATGCCGACCTTGACGGGGTTGCCGTCGTTTTCACCGGTCAGGCCCATAATGCCGCCGTAGCCCTGGATGACCTGGTCGAACCCCGGGCGTTTGCTGTAGGGGCCGGTCTGTCCAAAGCCGGAAATAGAGGCATAGATCACCTTGGGATTATCCTGTTTTACGCTTTCATAGTCCAGGCCCAGCCGCTGCATGGCACCTGGGCGGTTGGTTTCGAGGACTACGTCGGCATTTTTGATAAGATTTCGGGCAATTTCCTTGGCTTTATCGTCTTTCAGGTTCAGGGTCATGCTCTTTTTATTGCGGTTGATGCTCAGGAAGTAGGCTGCTTCGCCCTCGATAAACGGCGGGCCCCAGCCCCGGGAGTCGTCTCCGCTGCCCGGCATTTCAACTTTGATTACTTCGGCCCCCATGTCTGCAAGCAGCATGGTGCAGTAAGGTCCTGCCAAAGCTTTTGAAAAATCGATAATCCGTATTCCTTCAAGTGCGGGTGCGATGGCTCTGCTCCTTTCTGAAAATAAGTGGTTATCGTTGAGTGCTTTTCTTCCGATACATACTGGTGCCCGTTGTGTGCGGCCTCGGGCAAAGTGATCGGCAGGTGTTTTTACCGATACTCAAGCATATCAAAAATTAAAGAATACCCTTACACGGGGGTGTCATAATCTATTGGTAAACTTTTACTATAAAAATATCCGGCCAAAAAGTCAACCTGTTTCGGTAGCCGGAAAATAAATACCCCTTGACGCCCTTTGATTTTTACTATAGGAAAATTAATGAACTATGCCATACTTGAGTGATAGGAAAGGTGTTGAATGGACGAATTGACTCATTTTGATGAATCCGGACGGTCGAAAATGGTGGATGTCAGCGCCAAGCAGGAGACCCTGCGGGAGGCTACGGCCACCGCCACCGTGACCATGCAGCCGGAGACGTTTCGACGCATTATGGACCGGGATATTGAAAAAGGCGATGTGCTGGGAGTCGCGCAAGTGGCCGGAATTATGGGTGCAAAACGCACGGGAGATATGATTCCCATGTGCCACCCGCTCAATTTGACGTCGGTGAGCATGGAGTTTTTGCCGCAGCCCGAAACCAGCCGGATTGAAGTCAGGGCAACGGCCAAAATTATCGACCGGACCGGCGTGGAGATGGAAGCCCTGATGGCGGTTTCCACGGCTTCTCTGACCATCTATGATATGTGTAAAGCCATAGACCGGGGCATGGAAATTTCCGAGATAACGTTGTTGCGAAAAAGCGGTGGAAAAAGCGGTGTTTATGAAAGGAAATGAATCGATATAAAATAGTTGAATTTTCAGTTTTTTGTGATAAAATTTATTGTTTCGTTCTAATAAGTTATATTCAGGAGGTGCAGAAGCAGTGGATAAGGAAAAACTGGAATTTTTTAAAGAGTTGCTGACCCAGCGTAAAGCCAACCTTATTGACGGATCTACCGATACCGTGGTGGAAATGACGGACGAGGATGATACGTTTCCGGATCCCAATGACCGGGCCACCCTGGAATCGGACCGTAACTTTACACTTCGTATACGGGATAGAGAAAGAAAGCTTAAAACAAAGATCGAAAAAGCACTGGAGCGTATAGAAGACGGCACGTTCGGTATCTGTGAAGAATGCGGGGAGGACATCTCCGACGGCAGGTTGAAAGCGCGGCCGGTTACGACACTGTGTATCAAGTGTAAAGAAGAACAAGAGCAGAAGGAAAAAGCACGGCAGGCGTGATCAGGGGCCTTGCCGCTTTAACCTATTGGATCAGCTTTATAATAATCACAGGCAGCAGTATGTGTGCGGAGGGGGACACGCGGATTGCAGAGCCGGAATGTTTCCGGTTTTCTCTTTTGTCTGCACGTACTGCACGGCCGGATGCGGCAGCCTGTGTTTTTTGTTTGCCGGACAGCCCGGGCTTCAAACGGGCCGGCACAAGGAAATTTCCCGTGGCGTGGATCTTTGATTCCGGCTCAGGTACTGCTTTCCCATTATCAGGAATACGGGCATGAAAAAAATCCATTTTCTGTTTGGTATTCACAACCACCAGCCTGTGGGAAACTTTGATCATGTTTTCTCCCAGGCTTTTGCCACCTCGTATAAACCTTTCCTGAAACTGCTTGAGAAATATCCGTCGGTCAGGACGGCCCTGCATTTTTCAGGGCCGCTGCTTGAGTGGATGGACGCCCAAGAGCCGGACTCGTTCGGCCTTGTTCAGAAGCTGGTTGAGAGAAACCAGGTTGAACTGATGAGCGGCGGCATGTATGAGCCGATTTTTTCCGTGATCCGGGAAAAGGATATCAAAGGCCAGATAACCATGATGAACGATTTTATCCGGCAGCGGTTTGCAGCCGAGCCCCAGGGGGCCTGGATTGCCGAGCGGGTCTGGGATCCGGTGCTGCCGCGCCTGATTACCGAAGCGGGCCTGCGGTACACCCTGCTGGACAGCACCCACTTTCTGCATACGGGCCTGTCGCCGGAACAGATCCGGGGGTACTATGTTACCGAGCGTGAAGGCAAGACCCTGGCCGTTTTTCCCATAGATATGAAACTGCGCTACACCATCCCTTTCGAACCCCCGGAAAAAACCATCGAATACCTCCTGTATATGGCAAGCGAAGATCAACAACTGGCCGTGACTTACGGTGACGACGGCGAAAAGTTCGGCATGTGGCCCGGCACGTACAATTGGGTGTATGAGCAGGGCTGGCTGGAATCTTTTTTCCGGGAGCTTGAGAAAAACCGCAACAAGATTAAAATGGTGACGTTTTCCGAGTATCTGGATATGCAGCCGCCGGAAGGGCTCATTTACCTGCCCACCCTTTCCTATGAGGAAATGATGGAATGGTCGTTGCCGGCCGAAGCGGTCATCCGCTATGACGATATGCTGGAAAACCTCCGGAACCTGGAGCTGAAGGAAAAGTATTCATCTTTTGTCAGCGGCGGCTACTGGAACAACTTCCTGGCAAAATATCCGGAAAGCAACCATATGCACAAGAAGATGCTGTTCATCAGCGAGCGGCTGGACGCCCTTGAGCAGCAGGGGGGCGGGGAGGCGGCCGATATCGATGCCGCGCGCCGGGAGCTGTACCGCGGGCAGTGCAACTGCCCTTACTGGCACGGACTGTTCGGCGGCATTTACCTGAACTACCTGCGCCATGCCGTGTATGAACATCTCATCAACGCCGAAAATATTATCGACGGTGTGCTGTCAAATAACGGTGCCTGGATCGACTACCGGGTTACGGATTTCAAGCGCGACCTTTCCCGGGAGGTGATTGTTGCGGGGCAGGGCCTCAATGCCTATTTTTCGCTTCGTGACGGCGGGGGGCTGTTCGAGCTGGATTTCAGGCCACGCTCATTCAACCTGTCGAATGTCCTGACCAGGAAAATGGAAGGATATCACCGGAACCTCAAGCGCAATAACGGCCCGGATCCTGCAGCGGGGGATGAAGATCAGCCTGTTTCCATTCATCATATCTCCAAGGTAAAGGAAGAGGGCCTTGAGAACATGTTGACCTACGACTGGTATCAGCGCTACTCTTTTCTTGATCATTTCCTGGGCGAGGGAACATCTCTTGAAAGTTTTTCCATGTCGCGCTATCCTGAACTCGGCAATTTTATCAATGCACCCTACAGCCTGGAGACGATTGATAAAGACCCGAACCTGCAGGAGGTAACCTTTGTTCTGTCACGCGACGGTTCGATTTTGCAGGACGACAAGCATATGCCGGTACGCGTCTCCAAGCAGTTCCGGGTGAACGACCGGGACCGCAGTATCGAAACGGTATATGCCGTTGAGAATAAAAGTGAAATCGATCTCGACCTGTGGTTCGGGGTTGAATGCAACCTGACGCTGTTGGCCGGGGAGGACCCGTTGCGGTATTACCACATCTCCGGAGAAAAAGAACAGGAACTGTACATGAACACGCGCACCGAGTGCAGCGCGGTGACCTCTTTCGCCATGAAAGACGACTGGAACGGGTTCGGGCTCGATTTCAGCCTGTCCCGTCAAGCCGGGCTGTGGCTGTTTCCCCTTGAAACGGTTTCCCAGTCCGAGGACGGCTTTGAACGGACCTATCAGGGTTCCTCAATGCTTATGCACTGGAAGCTGCATCTGACCCGGGGAGAGCAGAAGCAGCAGAGCATTTTCATGCGGTTGTATGAGTACACCGGAGAAAAACAAAAGAATGAATCTGCATAAACGAGAACACTACATTTGAGAAACAGGAGGGAAGACTGTGCCGGAGTTACGTAAAGATCCTATTATCGGCAGGTGGGTGATCATTTCAACGGAGCGGGCCAAGCGCCCTTCCGATTTGACAATAGCGCAAAGTAAATCTCACGGGGGATTCTGTCCGCTGTGTCCCGGCAATGAAGACCGTACACCACCGGAGGTCTTTTCCGTCCGTGAGGATAATTCGGCGCCCGATACGTCCGGCTGGAAACTGCGGGTGGTTCCCAACAAGTTTCCGGCCCTGGTGACCGAAGGTGAGCTGAACAAGCGGGGTGAAGGGATTTACGACAAGATGAACGGCGTTGGGGCGCATGAGGTCATCATTGAGACCCCGAACCACGACGCCAATGCCTCCACATTGGGCGTTAACGATTTTATGCAGGTCATGCTTGCGTATCAGCAACGCCTGATTGAACTGAAGCAGGACAAGCGCTTCAGGTATATTTCAATTTTCAAGAATTACGGTGAAGTTGCCGGCGCATCGCTGGAGCACCCCCACTCCCAGTTGATAGCCCTGCCGGTTGTTCCCAAGCGCGCCGTGGAAAAACTGGACGGGTCCCAGGCCTATTACGCTTATAAAGAGCGCTGTGTGTTCTGCGACATCCTCGACCAGGAGCTTTCAGACGGCAGGCGTATCGTTCACGAAAACGATGAGTTTGTGGCGTATGAGCCGTTTGCATCCCGGTTTCCCTTTGAGACATGCATTCTTCCCAAAAAGCACATCTCTTCCTTTGAGGAAACGGATGAATACCTTTTTGAGCCCATGTCCGAAGCTTTGAGTACGGTGCTGAAGAAAATAAACAAATCCCTGGGCTTCCCCCCGTATAATTATATGCTGCACTCTTCGCCCTTTAATAAAAATGTGAGCGAATTTTATCACTGGCATATAGAAATAATCCCGCGGCTTACCAAGGTGGCCGGTTTTGAATGGGGTTCGGGGTTTTATATCAACCCGACCCCGCCGGAGCAGGCTGCGCAATATTTGCGAGAAACGTCAATTGATTAAGCTTTATAAGGGGTGCTATGAAAAAAATACTATTTGCAGACGACGAAGAGAGCATCAGGCTTTTGTACCAGGAGGAATTTGAAGAGCGGGGGTATGAAGTGGTGCTTGCCGCCAGTGGAGAGGAGGCACTGCAACAGTATGCGGACGCCAGGCCCGACCTGCTGGTGATCGACATTAAAATGCCCGGCATGGACGGCATTGAGGTGTTGCGCAAGGTGCGTGAGGACTCCAAGGAGGTGCCGGTTATCCTGTGCACCGCCTACGGTGAATACAAGCAGAACTTTGAGACCTGGGCCTCGGACGACTATATCGTGAAGTCGGCCAACATTGAAGGACTCTTTCAGAAAGTGGAAGCCCTGCTGGCCAAAAAAGGCGCCTGAGCACCGGTAACAGATAATGCGCGGAACTGAAGGCAGAGAGGAGAAAAAATGATGGACCGGGACGTCGTCCAACTGCTGAACGAGACCAAGCAGGAACATATTCTCGACTATCTTACCTTTTTTTCAGAAGAAGAAAGACAACGCCTGGTTGAAGATATCCGGCAAATCGATTTTGAGCACATCGCCGAGGTGTACCGCACATACAGCACGCCTGAAGAGCAGAGTGCGGAACAGAAGGTCTTTGAGGCGGCGGATGTGCTGCGCTTCGATGAAACCGGTAATTCGCCCGCACAGCGCAAACGGCTGTACCGGCTGGGAGAAGACGCGCTACGCGACGGCAGGGTCGGTGTTTTTCTGGTTGCCGGGGGGCAGGGCACCCGGCTCGGGTTTTCAGGCCCCAAGGGCTGCTATCCCGTATCCCCCATAAAACAGAAAACGCTTTTTCAGCTGTTTGCCGAAAACATCAGGGGACTGGAGCGCAGGTACGGGCGGACCCTGCAGTGGTATATTATGACCTCCAGCGAGAACAACGACCAGACCCAGACCTATTTCAGGCAGCAGGACCGTTTCGGCCTCAAAGAAGATCAGGTTCATTTCATTGTTCAGAAGCAGATCCCCTCGCTTGACGCTACGGGGCGGCTAATTGTTTCCCGGGACAAGACGATTTTTAAAAACCCCAACGGCCACGGGGGCTCGGTGTATGCCCTTGCCGATTCGGGGGCCCTGGCGCGTATGCGGGAGCGGGGAATAGAAGAGATTTTTTACTTTCAGGTCGATAACCCCCTGGCCAAAATAGCCGACCCGCTGTTTGTCGGCGCGCATATCGAGCAGCGCTCTGAGATGTCGACAAAGGTTGTCAGAAAAACCGACCCGGACGAAAAAGTGGGCATCATCGGCAAAGTCAACGGGCGGTTGGGCTGTATTGAGTACAGCGAGCTTTCGGCCGACGAAGCCGCCGAGCAGACCCCCGACGGGCAACTGCGCTTCAACAGCGCCAATATCGCCATCCATATGCTGAACTGCGGCTTTGTGGAAAAGCTGAACCGGGACCGGGATTTTCACCTGCCCTACCACATCGCCCGAAAAAAAATCGAGTGCCTGGCCTGCGGTGACGGGGAACTTAAGGCCGACGCCATAGACGGGATTAAGTTCGAGATGTTTATCTTCGACGCCCTGGGTTTCGCCCGCAATGCCGTTACCCTTGAGGTTCCCCGGGAGGAGGAGTTTTCGCCGGTGAAGAACCG
>JANQGV010000083.1 GCA_028282925.1 Thermodesulfobacteriota bacterium | reverse complement strand
ACTTGTCCCGCCGCTGGCGGGATACCCTCGCGGCACGCTTTCAGTCGGCGGGTCAACAAACTCGCCCCTGAAGAACGGGGCTCAAACATGTCGACCCTTAACTCCTCCTGAAATCGCTGCACTCGGCTGCGTTGCAATGGGAATAAGAAAGCCCGTAACTAATTATAGGTTAAATACTTTTGGTAATCGATGCTGCATATGTTAAGTGTGGTTATTATCAGGAACCCCTCTCAGGCGTGGATCATTACTTTATGCCTTGTGAAAATCAGGAGGTTGTCTGCTTTGGTGTCCGGCCGAGCTTTCCGCGGATATCGTCGATAATGGTGTAGAGACAGGGAATCAGCAGCAGGGTC
The DNA here is from genome assembly GCA_028282925.1 of Thermodesulfobacteriota bacterium. GTDB lineage: Bacteria > Desulfobacterota > WTBG01 > CAIYCZ01 > CAIRTM01 > JANQGV01. The sequence goes on along the minus strand of JANQGV010000083.1, from coordinate 6,442 downwards.
AGGATGCTTGAGAAAGCAAGGCCCCAGACTATGGAGATGGCCATGGGGGTCAGCATGCGCTCCTTGCCGAATATACCCAGGGCAAGAGGCATGAGACCCAGTATAGTGGTAATGGAGGTCAGCAGGATCGGCCTCAGCCTGGTTTTGGCGGCGTCCACTACGGCGTCGATCCGGTCGCCGCCTTCAGCCCGGCGCCGGTTGATAAAGTCGATCAGCACAATGGAATCGTTGACCACAATTCCTGCCAGGGCGATTATTCCCAGGAAAGACATCATGCCGATGGGGGTCTGCATCACGATGAGGCCCACAAAGACCCCGATAATTGAGAGGGGGATGGTGAACATGAGCATAAAGGGCTGCAGAAACGATTTAAAGGTACTGGCAATGATCATGTAGATCAGGAACAGTGCCAGGCCGAAGGCCTGAAACAGGGACTGCATTGATTTTTGAGTGTCCTCGTATTCACCGCCGAATTTGACGATGTAGTCGGGGTATTGTCGCATAAAGGGCTGCATGCGTTTTTTTATTTCGTTGTTTACATCGCGGGAATTGTTGACGCCCTGCACGATATTGGCGGTAACCGTGATGACCCGGCGCTCGTCATAGCGGCGTATTTTTCCAAAGCCGCGGGTAATATCGGTTGCGGCCACGTTTTTCAATGGGATCATGGCCCCGGCGGCATTGGGAATCTTGAGGTCCATGATGTTTTCAAGGCTGTTGCGAAAGGCGCTGTTGAACTTGACCACCACGTCGATTTCGTCATTATGCTCCTTCAGTTCGGTGGCTATGCCGCCCCGGTAGGCATACTGCACGGTGACGGCAATGGTTTCGATGTCCAGCTCATACAGAGCGGCCCGTTTTTCGTCAACGGTTATGCGCAGCTCATCCTTACCGGGCCGGAAATCGTGTTCAACATCGGTCACTCCCTCGATTTTTTTTAGTTCATCAATAACCGTGCGGGAGAGAATCTGCAGTACTTCAAAGTCGTCGCCCATAATGCGCACGGCAACCGCCTTTCCCACCGGCGGCCCGGCCATTTCCTTGTCGAGCTTGAAAAGGTCTGCGGTGTCGAGACGTGCTACCTGCTTCCGCACGCTTTCGAGAATTTCTTCGCTGCTGCGGGTACGGTTGCGTGGGTCGTTTAAGCGGACCTTGATCTGTGCCAGGTTGCTGCCGTACTCATAGCCCCCCTCTTTCAGTCCGAGGTTGGCGGTTTTAAGACCGATATGCGATTCCACCGACAGTGCATCCTCGTCCGGCAGGTCGATGAGCAGTTTTTCCGGCACGGCCGCCATGGCTTCGGTCTGTTCTATTTTTGTGCTGGGGTCAAGTTCGGCTTTCAGCAGGAAATCCTCGAACTCCTGGTTCGGGAACAGCACGAAATCAAGGGTGCCGAGAGCAAGTACCAGCACCACAACGCCGATGCCCGTGATGGAAAGAATGGCGCGGTAGCGCCGGTGGAGCAGGGAGCGTAAAAGCGAAGTGTAGACGTTTTGCAGAGCGGCAAACCAGGTGCTTGTACCGCCGCGGGCGGTGTGCTGTGAGATCGGCCGGGAAAAGTCGGCCAGGTGCGAGGGCAGAATGACAAAGGCTTCCCAGAGAGAGGCAAGCAGTGCAAAGGTGACTACCTGGGGTATAATGCCCATAAATTCGCCCAGAGGCCCGGTCATCATGAGCATGGGCATAAAGGCGGCGATGGTGGTGGCAATCGAGGCGGTCACCGGCCACAGCACTTCCTGGGTCCCCAGCAGGGCGGCCTCCTTAACGGGCAGGCCTTTTTCTATATACCGGTATACGTTTTCAGCCACAATAATGGCATCGTCAACAATCATGCCCAGAACTATTATCATACCGAACAGGGAGAGGGAATTGACGGTTATGGAAAAAACATTCATCAGCAGAATGGCACCGAAGAACGCAACAGGCATGCCCAGCGAGGTGATGACCGCGGCCCGGGCGCCGATGAAGATGAACAGGCCGGCAAGTACCAGCACCATGCCGGTAACGCCGTTGGAGTAAAGTATGTTGAGCCTTTTTTGCAGGAAGATGGAGTTGTCGTGGGCAAAGACGATTTCGGCTCCCTGGGGCAGGCGGTCGGCATACCGCAGGGCGGTTTCCTTGATCTCCTGCACGATATCAACAATGTTTCCCACCTCGGATTTACGAATCAGCAGGTTGAAACTGCGCCTGCCGTTCAGGCGGGAGATAACCGTATGGTCTTCAAAGGTGTCGGCAACGGTGGCGATATCCCGGATGTAGACATGGCCGCCGGAAGGGCTTTTGCGGATCACGATACCTTCAATTTCGCGCACCGCGTTTATTTCGCCCATGGTGCGGATGATTATTTCATTGCGGTCGCCTTTTATGGTGCCGCCGGGCATGTTCAGGTTTTTGTTTTTCAGTGCCCGGGTTACATCACTCAGGGCCAGGCCGTATCCTTCCAGACGCAGGGGGTCGACCTCCACCCATATTTCACGGTCGCGTTCACCCATTACCTCCACTTCGCCAACGCCGTAAATTTTTTTGAAATCGTAGACCATATCATCAACGATGTTTTTCAACTGGTGCTCCATGCCGCTGCCCACCACCCCCACGGTAATCAGATGGAACAGGTGTTTGGTCTCGGTGATCTCCGGATCGTCGGCATCCCGGGGCAGGTCCTTTACCTTTTCAACTTCGGTCTGCACTTCCTGCAGCTTGCGGTATATGTCGCCGGCCTCAAGGGTAATTTCGATATTGACCAGGGAGCGGCCTTCGGACGAGAAGGAGGAGATATTGTCGATATCCTCGATATCGGTCACTTCCTCTTCAATGGGTTTGGTGATAAGCTTTTCGATTTCCTCGGGGGAGACGCCCGGGTAGGTGGTTACAATGCTGACCCCGTTGAGGGCGATTTCAGGGAACTCCTCCTTGGAGATGCTGCGGAAGGTCATGATGCCGGCCACGATGATAAGAATCATCGATAGATTGACCATGATCGGCTGCTGTATGGAAAAGCGGGGGAGCGACATCTCAGGCCTCACGGAAACGAAGGGGTTTGTATCTGCAGACCACCGGTAATCAGTCGGTCGCCCGGTTTCAGGCCGCTTTCAATCACTACCCGGCCGTCGATTGTTTCTCCCGGGGTAACAATGCGCTGGAGAGGCTTGCCGCTGTGCAGTACATAGACGGCCTTTTTGCCGTTTTTGGGAAGCAGTTTTTCCGGAGGTATCAGGGTGACCTGCCGCGATACGGCTGAGACAATTGAGGCCCGGGCGACCATACCCGGCAGCAATTGTTCCTGCTCATTATCAACCAGTATTTCCACCGGGAAGGTCCGGGTGGTGTCGTCGGCCTTGAGCCCGATGGTGGCTACCTGTCCGCGAAACGTGGCACCGTCCAGGCTGTCAAGCACAAGGTCGGCCCGGTTGCCGGTTGCAAGCTTTGCTATGTCCAGCTCGGATACCTGCATCACAATTTTTACTGTGTTTATATCAACCAGGGTAAACAGGCTCTGGCCCGGTGTTACCAGCTTGCCCAGTTCAGCGGTCCGAAGGGCGATCCTGCCGTTAAAGGGGGCCGTAAGCCGGGTATCGCGCAAGTCTTTTTCGGCGGCCTTAAGTTCGGCCCGCGCCAGGCTCAGGTCCGCATCGGCAACCTGCAGGCCCAGAATACTGTCGTCGGAGGCCGAGTCGGATATGACCCCCTGCTTGAAAAGCGTGCCGCTTTTACCGGCATCTTTGCGGGCCTTGGCGCCGGCGGCTTCGGCCCTGCGGAGCCGGGCACGTTTTTTGTTCAGGGTGATGGTATGTGATTCGTTATCTAAGGCGGCCAGCACATCGTTTTGCCGCACGGCATCGCCCACATCGTAATAGATGGATTTCACTTTGCCGGAAATTTCGGGGCTTATTTCCACTTCCTGGCGGGCCCGCACCATGCCTACACCGCTTACGGTTTCCGGTATTTCGGTAATGGTGACGGTTTCCAGGCTGTATTGGGCGGCTGGTGTGCCTGTCTGCTGTCCGGACGATTTCGGTTCGCCACTGTCAGGGGAGCAGCCGGAACCGGAAAAAAGAAATAGTAGTAACAGCAGACATGCCTGCAGAGTTGTTGCTGGTGTGGGAATGCCCGGGAGTTGTTGTAGTGCGTTGCGCATGGTCAATACCCTTTTCATTCCTGTTTCAGGTCAAACATGTGCTCAAGCACGGCAATATGCTGGTCGATGGTGTCGCGGGCGTCGCGCAACTCCTCCAGCAACCGCTGCCGGATATTGGGTAGCTCTTTGCGGCCTTTTTCCGTTACCTGGTAAATTCTGGTGGCAGCGGCCCGGCCCGATTTCCACTCGCCGGTTATCAGTCCGTCGGTTTCCATTTTTTTCAGCAGGGGATAAACCGAGCCCGGGCTGGGCTTCCAGATGCCGTTGCTCATTTCGGCAATGGCATTCATGATTTCATTGCCGTGATAGGGCTTTTCCTGCAGCAGCGAGAGCAGGTACAAGGGCAGCATACCCCGCACCACGCCCCGAAACAGCATGGATTCGCTGATATTGGCTTTGGTGCAGGTGTGTTTGTGATAAAATTGGTTTTTATTGTGCATGATAATTATCGCCTCCGATATATTAATATGATGAATGTTTCAGGGTTTGTCAAGAGCGGAGTGGGGTTTTAATAAAAAGGAAAGTTATATCAATATTTTAAAGCGATTTGCAGAACTTTATGGCAACAATATCGCAGTTGTCTGTTGGGAGCACTTTTTGGTGCGCTTCAAGGAACGCAATGGTGTGACGGACGTAATCGTCTTGTATGAATTGCTCTAATAAAGCGTTTGCAGGTTGGCGCCCCTGAAATAGTGGGTCAGAATTTCCTGGTGGCTGTAGCCTTGGAAGGCCATGGCAGCCGCGCCGATCTGGCACAGGCCCACGCCATGGCCCCAGCCTGCGCCCTTCAGGGTAACGAAATCTTTTTGCTCTTTAACAATAAAGCAGGAACTGTAAAGGTGTGATGGGGACAGCAGGCGCCGGATCTCAAGCTCCTTGCCGACCACCCGGGTCTCTTTTTCACCGGAAATCCGTAGAGCATATATGCGGCCGGAGGGCCCTCTTTTCAGGGGCTGCAGCTCGGTAATCAGTCCGAAATCAATACCGGACTTTTCATGCACAAGCTCGCTGAGTGCGGTTCGGGAAAGGGTTGTCTCCCAGCGGAAAAAGTCGCGGGTTTCACCGTCAAAGTCGGGCAGGATGCGGCCGAGGAGTTCCGGGTCTGAGACATTGCAGAACACATCGGGCCGGGACAGGATAAAGTCCCGAGCGGCGGCATCGGTTGTTGCAGGATTTGTTACGGCGCTGTCGTGTTGAGAATCCGCCACGGCCCGGAGGTATGAATAGTCGCGGTCCTGCCAGGCGGTTGAAAACAGCTCGGTAATGCCGCCGCAGCATTTGGAAAAACGTGTGTCGCACACCGTGCCCTCGCTGGTAAGCACCAGGCCGCGGGTGGCCCTGAGAGCTTCATCGGCTGCGGGGTTTACCGCAGCTAAGCCGTGGTAACGCTGGCAGTGGTCATCGGCGCAGACATCAAAAAGGGCGTGGGCCGAGGCATCGGTAAAAGCGGTACCGGCGTTCCCCCCCGATTCTTTTTTGTTTTTAAGTTGGGCCAGCAGCCAACTGCGCGATATAACGCAGTGGGCTTTTAAAAATTCAGCCGGGCTTTCCGGGTTCATCTCGGAACAGATAACCGACTGCAGGTAGTGTTCAAGAGGTATTTTGTTGATAACGGTCAGGCTGCCGGGCGCGTCCTGTAGTAGGACCAGGTTGCCGCGGAATCTCTGATCGCGGAACCGCTCCCAGTGAAAGTCGCGGCCGATGGCAATGTTGTGGAGGGTAAAGGAGCATTGGTCGATATTCTCAGGTGAAATGGTGCAGGTTTCAAAAAGGGCTGTTTTTTGCCCTGTTCCGCTGGTGAGAACGATAGATCCGTCCTGAAAACGGGCTTCAAAGCCGCCCGGCTCAAGGGCTTTATTGTTTAGCCGGTAGCAACCGTGCAACTCGAAGGAAATGCCGGATGCGTTTTCAAGGAGGCCGACCGACAGAATGGGTTCGCTGGTGCAGAGTGCCATTGAGTGTTCCTGTATCCTGTGATCTATACTTGTTTCATTTTTGGCTGTACGAAAAACCCGAATAGCTTTAAGCGTTTCAGGAAGAACATGTTTATAAAACGCTACGCGTCTTCTCCTCCTTTGTCTTGCCACCTGCGGTGACAAGAGCTGCGCACTTTGCTTTTTGTTTGCGACAAAGAGCTGCAAGCGGTCAATCCGGAGGATTGACTCAAAGTAGGCAAAAGAAAAGGCGCCCTGCAACTTGTCCCGCCAAGGCGGGATACCCTCGCGGCACGATTTCAGTCGGCGGGTCAACAAACTCGCCCCTGAAAAGCGGGGCTCAAACATGTCGACCCTTGTTTCCTCCTAAAAT
>JANQGV010000034.1 GCA_028282925.1 Thermodesulfobacteriota bacterium | reverse complement strand
TTCCTCCATCTATATACGTTAGAAACAAAGTTTCCCGGGGTTTAGTATGTTGTTGGGATCAAATACCTGCTTCAGTTCTTTCAGCGTGGCTGAATACGTACTCGCCTTGCGGTAGACCATGTCCGCCCACGGTCCGTACGGACGCGTGAAAAAGGCGCCTTCGGCTACCAGCTTGTCGCTGAGTTCTACGTGCAGATCTTTAATCTGGGCTACCTCTTTTTCATCAGTAAGATCGCAGGGCAGGCAAATGCTCACGTGACATGCCCGGCCGCGTTCCAGCGGCTGCATGTACACGCCCACCTCATTGATGTTCAGGCCATAGCCGGCTGCATATCCCTGGGCAATGTCAACATACTCCTGGGCCCGGTCCATGGTGGTGATAAAGAAAACGTCCTGGCTGGAGTTTTTAAAGCTGGTCTTCCAGTAGTCGCCGTCTGCGGGCAGGTTGCGCAGCTTGTCGATCATGGTATTGCCCAGTCCGGCAACGCCGCCGACCGTCTTCTGCGGCTGGATGGAGAACTCGGCCCCAACTTCCATCAGCGCTTCTTCTTCATAGGCGATCCGCTCCAGCGGACGGCGCGGAGCACCGGCGATGATCAGAACCAGGCTGTAGGGCGGCAGCGTGTCCATCAGCTTTGCAAATTCTTTGGAATCGCCCTCGCACAACAGCTGAGCCAGGAGGAACTTGTTCAGCACAAAGCACTCGTTGCCTACATGGCGGCGCTGCAGTTTATAGATGGGGTCGGCGGCTTCGTCCAGGTCGCCGAATTCCACAAACCAGGCTTTCTGGTGCTTGGGCAGGTACTCGGTCTTGATGTTCTGCCAGCACACAATGCCGAGGGTCCCCTGGGCTCCCTGGAAAAACCGGAAAAAGTCGATGCCGGGGCCTTCCGGGTACACACCCTGGGTATTGGCGGCTGATGCCATACCGGTATGGAACAGGTCACCGTTACCCAGTACGATTTCACTGGTAAGCACCGGGTCGCCGTATTCGTATTTGGGTATCAGCATGGGTTCACGCTCAAGCGAGCTGGTCAGGGCCGATACCTGCGGGTGGGGAAACAGCGGGTTGAGGGGCATCTGGTCATGCTCTTTCAGTGCCTCCTGCAACTGCGGCCAGGTAACACCGGGCTCGATCTTTACCCGGCGGTTCTGGGCATCGATTTCAAGGATTTTGTTCATCCCGGAAAGATCAACCACAACGCCTCCCTGGTCCGGCAGCGATGCGCCCCAGAAATGGGTGCCCGAACTGGACGGTACCAGTGGAGTCTGGGTTTTGTTGGCAAACTGTACAAGTCCCTGAACCTCGGCTGTACTTTTCGGTTTCACGACAGCAGCAGGTTTCTTTGGGGATATCAGGCTTTGATCTCTTGAATAGAGCTCTAAGGTATCCTGATCATCCAGAACATTCTCTGCCCCAACGATATCCCGTAGCTCTTTAATCATAACGACCTCCTACGATGGGTTCAAAAATTTAATACCTTTATGTTAAATATGTATACTTATTCGCACTGTTACTTAGCAGGCAAAGTAATCGAACGTAAAGAATAGCTATAACATAAATCAAGGGGGCAATCCAATAAAATTTTTCTTCGTTTTTTTTAAACTTACCGGGTTTTGGGGGCATAAAAACCGGTGTTTGAGAACCGATTTTTTCGCTGTCCGGGTATTGGTTCTTCTGGATACTTCCCCGAATATGCAGAAAATCAACTATAATCAATTAATATTACATTAAATGATTCTATTTATTAAATATTTTACCAATTCATAGCAACTCTTTTTTTGGTTTTTCGCACACCGGCGCCTGGCGGATACTACCCGGATACGAGGTTCGCAAACCCCTGGCCCGTAGTTATTCATCAGCAGTGGCATCTTTAAATCTATACATATCAGCTTACTATTACAATGGTACTTACAGTTTTGCACATTACAGCCTCTGTTGTCGCTTTGCGATTATTTTCCTGCGGCTATAATTATTTAGAATTGCTCCCGGAGCTTGTCGGAATACCCTCGGCTGTTGGAGAATGTTCAGACACAAGGCGCGCGAAATCCTTTGAAATGAGGCGTACTTGGTTGTACGCCGCAGTGACGAAGGGTGAGCGCAACGCAGGAGATGGACGTTCTCCGACAGCCGTAGCAGAATTCTTCGCTTGTTTTGAGTCTAACCTTGACCGAACTGCTTAGTTCTCCTATACTTTCAATGGGTTCAGACGGTATTTTAAAATATAAAAAAAGGACAAAACAATGACCCGGGTTCCTCAAAAAATAAAAAAACGGGACGGCTCCGTTGTTGCGTTTGAGCCGGAAAAAATCAGGCGGGCTCTGTATAAAGCCTGCCTCGGCAGCCGGGAAAGCAAACACAAGGCCGCCGCCATAGCAAAAAGCATTACCAGACAGGTGCTTTCAGGCCTTTCTGCAAGGCGTTCCCCCGCTATCCCGACCATTGAAACCGTTCAGGACAGGGTTGAAGAAGATCTGATCCGGGAAGGGTTTTCCTCCATTGCAAAAACCTATATCCTCTACCGCAAAGAGCACCAGGATATCCGCGATACCAAAACCGTTTTCGGCATCACCGATGACCTCAAGCTGCCGGTAAACGCTTTGCTGGTCCTTAAAAACCGCTATCTCCTGAAAGACGATAGGGAAAACATCATCGAAACCCCCGGCGAGATGTTCCGGCGGGTAGCCAAAACCGTCAGCAAAGCCGAACTCAGGTACGGCACTTCCCGGCAGCGCCGCACCATCCAGGAAGAGTTCTACCGCATGATGGCCGACCGCGAGTTTCTCCCCAACTCCCCAACCCTTATGAATGCGGGGACCGCCATCGGACAGCTCTCGGCCTGCTTTGTTTTGCCGGTAGAGGACAGCCTCGAATCAATCTTCGACACCGTGAAAAACATGGCCCTGATACACCGGACCGGCGGCGGCACCGGCTTCGATTTTTCCCGCATCCGGGCCCGGGGCGAACTGGTTTCCACCACCAAAGGACGGGCGTCCGGGCCGATCTCCTTTATGAGCATTTTCAACCAGACCACCGACGTCATCATCCAGGGCGGCCGGCGGCGGGGCGCCAACATGGGCATCCTGCGCTGCGATCACCCGGACATCTTCGAGTTTGTCGAAGCAAAACTGAACGACGGCCGTTTCGCCAACTTCAACCTTTCCGTGGCCGTTACCGACCGGTTTCTGAGCGCTGTTCGCAAAGACACCATGTTCGACCTGCTGTCGCCCGACACCGGCAAAAAAGTCCGCAGCATAAAAGCCCGCGCCCTTTTCGACCTTATCTGCTTTGCCGCCTGGCGCACAGGCGACCCGGGACTTATCTTCATCGATGAAATCAACCGCCGCAACGCCACCCCGGCACTGGGCAACATTGAGGCGACCAACCCCTGCTCCGAAGTCCTGCTGCTGCCCTTTGAGAGCTGCAACCTCGCCTCGATCAATCTTGCCGCCATGGTACACAACAGCTCCATCGACTGGGAAAAGCTGCGCCGGACCGTGCATCTCGGCATACGCTTCCTGGATGATGTGATTGATGTAACCAGGTTCCCGCTGGCACAGATAAAAAAAATCACCCGGGCCAACCGTAAAATCGGCCTGGGCGTCATGGGATTTGCCGACATGCTGATAAAACTCGGTATCTCCTACGCCGACAGCCGGGCCGAAAAAACCGCCGCGCGGGTAATGAAGTTTATTCGCGCAGAATCGGTCCGGGCCTCGGCCATGCTGGCTGAGCAGCGCGGCGACTTTGCCACCATCGGCAAAAGCATCTATCATGGAAAAAATATGCCGATGCGCAATGCAACCGTTAATGCCATTGCGCCCACCGGAACCATCAGCATTATCGCCGGATGCTCAAGCGGCATTGAACCGCTTTTCTCCCTCAGCTATACCCGCACGGTCATGGGCGGGACAAAGCTGTTTGAAGCGCACCCCCTGTTTGAAGCAGAACTCAAAAACAGGGGCCTCTTTTCACAAAAACTCATGGCGCGCATCCGCAAGCACGGGAGCATTCAAAACAGTAACGCTATACCCGAGGAGCTAAAACGCATATTTACCACCTCCTTTGACGTAACCCCGGAGCAGCACCTGCGCATTCAGGCCGCGTTTCAAAAGCACACCGACAACTCCGTTTCCAAAACCATCAATTTACCCCACGATGCCACCGTTGACGATGTGCGCGCCGTTTATCTACGCGCCCACGCCATGAAGTGCAAAGGAATCACCGTCTACCGGTATGACAGCAAGGCCGAACAGGTGCTCACCTTCGGCCCCCAGGACGACGGAAACAACTCCTGCACGGCAGCGGAGGAGAACTGTTCATCCGGCCAGTGTATTTTTTAGGAGCCTTTCGGATTAATCTCTCGACGGAAAGCTGATACACATGAAACAAGATAGAGCAGAATCCATTCAGGACCAGAAAAAGCGTGCCAGGCAGATTGTTCGTCTCCTGCGCAGGGAATACGGCCCCACCGGAACCTTTCTTAACCACACAAACCCTTTGCAACTGCTGGTGGCCACTATTCTCTCCGCCCAGTGCACCGATAAAAAGGTCAACGAAGTGACCCGGCCCCTTTTTAAAAAATACCGTTCGGCCGAAGATTTTGCCCGGGCCGACCAAAGCGTCTTTGAGCAGGAGGTACGCCAGACCGGTTTTTACAGAAACAAGGCCAAAAACATTCGGGGTACTGCCCAAAAAATAGTCACCGAGTATCGCGGCAAGGTCCCGGACACCATGGAAGAACTGCTCACCCTTCCCGGGGTTGCCCGCAAAACAGCCAATATCGTCCTGGCAACCGCCTACGGCAAAGCCGCCGGCATTGCCGTCGACACCCATGTGAAACGCCTTTCCGGGCGTCTCGGCCTCTCAACTGAAACCAATCCCGACAAAATCGAACGCGATTTAACGGGCATTTTTCCTCAAAAAGACTGGATCGACATCAATTTCCTGCTGATAAACCATGGCCGCCGGATCTGTAGCGCCAGAAAACCGCTGTGCACTGCCTGTGTTTTAAACAGCCTGTGCCCCTCGGCAGACCTGTAATTCCCCGGAAAACACGACACTGTCCCATTAAGAGAGTACAGAGCAATTAAAAAAGCCCCTCTGATGCCGCCGGAACCGGGCATCCAGGGATATTGATAAACTTTTTCAATGGTTTGTGGTAAAAAGTTCCTGTTTTTTTTAAAATTTATGCTAATCATGTGCAAAAAATGAGCGATATATCAGAATAATTGAGCAGTATCCTGATTAATCGAATAAAAGGACAAATGTATGTATTGCCCCAATTGTGACCTTGAAATACAAGGCGAAGAGCAGCAGGAGTGCCCGGTTTGCAAAACGCCCCTGGTTGATAATCCCGAACCACCGCCCCCGGAAATCGAAGAAGCACAACCCCAGGCAGACGGGAAAATCAAGGACTTGATTGCCGATGTAAAAAAAGACCTGGACGAAACCTTTGACGACGGCATGAACCTGCAGCTTGAAGACGAGGAAAAATTCGATCTTAACCAGGACACCGACGACCTCCTGCGCGAGGAAACACCCAAAGGTGAAGAGCCGGAAGAGGAGGCGCTGAAAGCCTTTGACCTTGAAAGCGAATTATCACTTGAAAGCGCCGACAGCGAAGCTCCCGCCGCCGAAAAGGGCGAAGCCTTTGACCTTGAAGAGCCGGCTACCGAGAAACCTGAAGTGGAGGAGCCTGCACTTTCCCTCGACCTGGAGGCACCCGCTGAAGAAGGCATTGAAACACCATCGCTCCAGGTGGAAGATTCCTTCTCCCCGGAGGAAACCGCCGCAGAGACTCCTGCTGATGAGGCACCTGAACCACTCTCCCTTGATTCCGACATACAAGCCGAGGCTGCTCCGGAAGAGCCACAGGATTTTTCCCTTGAAGAACCGGCGACAGAGACACCTGAACCTGAGGAGGCGGCCCCTTCCCTCGACCTGGAAGCACCGGCAGACGAAACGCCCTCGCTCCAAGTGGAAGACTCCTTCTCCCCGGAGGAAACCGCCGCAGAGACTCCTGCTGATGAGGCACCTGAACCACTCTCCCTTGATTCCGACACAGCCGCCGGGGCTGCTCCGGAAGAGCCACAGGATTTTTCCCTTGAAGATTCTGAAGATACCGAAGAACCTGTTCCTGAAGATTCTGCTCAGCCCGAAGAGCCGGGGGGAGACCTCTCATTCGACCTGGCCCCCGCGGAAAGCGAAGCTGCGACAGAACAGCAGCCTGAGCCCGTAACCGACGGCACACCGCCTGTGGAACTTGAAACCCTTGAGGAATCGGCTGCTCCCGTTGCCGAAGCAGAGGAACCCGAAAGCCCTGAGACCCCTTCCCTGGAGGACCTGATAGGCAAGGAGACTGAAGAACCGACTGCCGCACCCGGCTTCGACCTTGAAAAAGCATTGGTCGACTCACAGCCCATAGAAGAGGCAAAGGATCTTTCGGTAGAAGACACGGTCATCGTTACCCCCGAGGAGGCTTCGCCCCAGGCCCGGGAAACCCTCGACAAATCTCTTGACGAACTTGAAAAAAAGGTTGCCACTCCCAAAAAGCTTCCTAAGAAGAAAAAAGGATCCCTGCTTGTCCGGGCCTTCCTGCTGGTTCTGCTGCTCGTAGCAGCTGCAGCGGCAAGCCTGTTTTTCATACCGGAACAGCAACTCCGGCAGGCGCAGCAAAAGCTGCCCGGAGATATCGACCTTGTCGAGCTGAAAAACCAGGCCCGGGAAAACATGACGCCGGTGCTGCAAAAAGGCGATCAACTGATGACCACGGCAGTCTCAAAAGCACCGATACTGAAAAAATATGTTACCTCCGGAGATGAAGCGGCTCCGGCACAGCCGGTTTCACCCCGCAAGGTTGCCGAAAAGCAGGCTCCTGCTGAACCCACAGAACCTAAAAAAGTTTCCCAGCCGGCTCCTTCGGCAGGTGCTGTTCCTCTGCAAAAGGTTGCGGATACGGAAAAACCGCTTCCGCCGGAAATGAAAAAACCGGTGACCGTTGTTCCCAAACCGGCGACACCCAAAAAGGTTGTTGCCAAAAAGCCGGCTCCGGCACAGCCCGCAACAGCCAAAAAGGTTTCGCGACCGGCTCCGGTTAAAAAAGCTGCACCGTCGGTCCGGTATGCAGTACATACCGACTCGTATAAAAGAAAAACAAATGCCGAAAACGAAATCCGCCGTTTGAAAAAAATGGGTTTTTCAACATACATGGAAACAGTTAATCTCAAGAAAAAAGGTACGTGGTATCGGGTAAAAGTCGGCCCGTTCAACAGCCGCGATAAAGCGTTGAAGGTCCGCCGCGAGCTCCGGGCCAAAGCCGACAAACAAGACGCTGTCATCAACAAGCTGAAACCGTAGCCCGAAAGCAAAAAAGAACGCCGGGGACTTGTTGTCGCAGCAAGTCCCTTTTTTAATGGGATACTGCACTACAAAAAGTGTCACATGGAACAGACGAAACACATCACCTACTGCTCAAACTGCAACCTTGAACTGCGGGGGCCTCTGCTTCAGGAGTGCCCTATCTGCAAAACGCCCCTGGCTCCGGCCCGGGAGTCAACCGCTACGTTCAACGACCTGGTCGAGGAAGCAAAAACCGACTTCTCCAAAAACGGAAACGGCTCCGGTGATGCCGACCAGGCAGCACCCCGGGAAGCCTCTGCGGCTGCTCCCGCCTCCTCCCTGACAATCGACATTGTTGACGACGACTTCACCGTGCCCGAAGAGCTGTTGCACTTCCATCCCGATGACACGGAAGAAAATACGATCTTTTCCGACGACACCATGCAGATTACCGAACTGTCCGGCCTGGACACCGAACAGGACGACATTGAAATGCCTGTTCCCGAATTCGACATCCCCGATCTCATAACGGATGAAAGCACTGTTCAGCATCCTGAACCGGAGCCGCCCCCCCCGGAAACTCCCGCTGCATCTGAAGAAGCAGCCTCGCAAGAGAACACCCGGCTTGTTGAGGAAAGCACCCGGCCCGTTTCACAACCAGCACCGACATCAACGAGTGTTACCTGGGACAACGCTGGAAACATTATACAGAACAACAAACCGTTCTCCGTCCCGCGTCCTCCACAGGAAAAACCGCGCGGGCGGCTTACCGGCATAATCGTTACAATGTGCGTTCTTCTTCTGGCCGGTGGAATCGGTTTCCTCTATGTCGGCAAAACGAAGAAGGCCGCCGAACCACCGCAGGAAGCGACTGTTTACCGCCAGCCCGTTCAGGTGGCTACCGAAACACCTGCACAAAAGCCTGTACCCCAACCTGCCCCCAGGCCGGTCGTACCCGAAAAAAAAATTCAACCTTTGCCGCCAAAACCGGCAAAACCCGTTACGACCGTACCGCCGCGCCCGGCAACAACGGCCCCGGCCAGGTTTACCATACTTACCAACTCGTATCACCAGGAAGAAAATGCCCTGCGTGAATTGAAACGCCTTAAAAGGCTGGGATTCGACGCCTACATTACGGTCCAGGAGCCCCAGTCACGAAATAGCCGGATATTCCACGGCATCAAAATCGGTCCCTACACAACGCTGGCTGAAGCTAAAAAAGTCAAAGAGGAGCTTACGAAAAAAACCGGAAGCAACGTTGCCATAATCATAAAAGAGTAGCGCCAAAACCACTCAAGTTTTCTCACGTGAACTTTCCAGGAGTGCCTTAGCGGTTTTTCCCTTCTGTTTGGCACTGGCAATCCGGCACAAAACAGTATATACTGTGCCCCATGAGTGCATACAACCTGGTCAGCTTCAGCGGCATATTTATTCTCATCGGGTTTGCCTGGCTGATCTCCCCCGGCAAAAAAAGAGTCAACTGGCGGCTGGTCTGTTGCGGGCTGTGCCTGCAACTGCTGTTTGCCCTTTTTATCTTTGTAGTGCCTGCCGGAACAAAGTTCTTTCTGCTCATCAATGATATTGTTATCAAGGTGCTGGAATCGGCTTCAGCCGGCACCCGCTTTGTTTTCGGGCGGCTGGCCCTGCCCCCCGGAACCGTTGGTGAATCCGGCGAACAGTCACTTGGTTTTTTTCTGGCCTTTCAGGCCTTTCCTACCATCATCTTTTTTTCAGCCCTGGTATCGATTCTGTACTACCTGAAAATCATGCCCTGGGTTATCAAAAAATTCGCCGCTTTTTTCACGCGGCTGCTGCGGATTTCCGGGGCCGAATCCCTGTGCGCCGCCAGCAACATCTTCGTGGGGGTCGAGTCGTCTCTGACCGTCAAGCCGTACCTGAACGACATGACCCGCTCGGAACTCTGCACCGTGCTCACCGCCGGCATGGCAACCGTGGCTTCCAACGTACTGGCCCTGTATGTTTTTACCCTGCAGCAGCAGTTTCCCACCATTGCCGGGCATCTTGTATCGGCGTCCTTTCTGGCCGCACCGTCGGCCCTGATCATGTCGAAACTGTTGCTGCCCGAAGCGGAAAATCCGAAAACCCTGGGGGTGGCGGTGGAGCCCTATTACGAACGTGAGCACAACCTTTTCGAGGCGGTAATCAACGGCGCCAATACGGGTGTGCGGGTTGTTGTGGGTATCGTAGCGCTGCTGCTGGCGGTGCTGGGTCTTGTGGCCCTGGTCGACCTCGTCGCCGTTGCCGTCGGCGGCAGGCTGAACAGCCTGGCCGGCCTTCAGGTCGACTGGTCTCTGAAGGGCCTGATGGGGTATATCTTCTATCCCTTCACCCTTATTATCGGAATACCCTTTGAGGATGCGGGCATTATCTCTAAGATCATCGGCGAAAGGATCATTGTTACCGAAGTTACGGCATACCGGGATCTTGCCGGGGTAATAAGCCGGGGACTGCTGCACCATCCGCGCTCGGCCGTGGTGGCCACCTATGCCCTGTGCGGCTTTGCCCATGTTGCTTCCATGGCAATTTTTATCGGCGGGGTGTCCGCCCTGGCCCCGAAAAAGACCAGAGTTCTCTCCCAGGTAGGATTTCGGGCCCTGCTGGCCGCAACCCTGGCCTGCCTGCTCACCGCCTGTATTGCCGGTACCTTTTTTTCCAACGGCTCCATCCTGATGGGGCAGTAACCACAAAATCATCAAAAAACAACCCCATTTGGTGACTTTTTCCTATCGCAAATATCTTTGATACAGTATCATACAAGATATAGACGACGGGAGCGGCAACGCCTACGACAACCGTCCCGTTACCTGTAACGCCCTGCAGCAGGACGCCGACAGTGACGGCACCGGCGATGCCTGCGATCCCGGCTGCGAGCAACAGTGCTGAAAAGAACAGATTAAAACATGCTCTCTTCTACAAATCGTTAACAAAGAGATAAAGCACTATAAGCAAATAATCGCTTGAATTTAGATTTTGCGTGGTGCAACTGAAAATGTTTTAAATCCCATTGCAACGCAGCCGAGTGCCGCGATTTCAGGAGGAAGAAAGGGTCGACATGTTTGAGCCCCGTTTTTCAGGGGCGAGTTTGTTGACCCGCCGACTGAAATCGTGCCGCGAGGGTATCCCGCCTGCTAAGGCGGGACAAGTTGCAGGGCGCCTTTCTTTTGCCCACTTTTCTTTGGCGCGCAAAGAAAAGTGGGTGGCGCTTGCGTCATATCAATTTTTCATTTTTAGAAATTAATATAAATCATAATCTAAAAATCATCAGAAACAGACCATACACCTCGACGCGTATCAAACGTCATAGCCCTCTCCAGCTTTTTCAAAAAAGCCGATCGGGGAATCTCGTAGGCCCCCATCCGCTGCAAATGCTCGGTGGTGACCTGGCAGTCGATAAAATCAAAATCCCAGCTTTCAAGCGTTCTGGCCAGATACACCAGGGCAACCTTGGAAGCGTCCCGGCCTGCAGAAAACATGGACTCGCCGAAAAAAGCCCGGCCGATCGACACCCCGTACAGGCCGCCGGAAAGCTCGCCCGCCTTCCACACCTCAACCGAATGGGCGAATCCGGCCCGGTGCAGCGCGCAGTAGGCCTCGATCATCTCCGGCACAATCCAGGTCCCCTCATTCTGGGGTCGCCGCGCTTCAGCGCAATTGCGAATGACCCGGTCAAAAGCACGGTCAAAGGTTACACTGTATTTGTCGCTTTTCACAACCCGGGCCAGGCTTTTTGAAACCTTTACTTCTTCCGGAATCAAAACAAGCCGGGGATCGGGCGACCACCACAGTATGGGATCGCCTTCCGAGTACCAGGGGAAAATACCCATGCTGTACGCCAGCAGCAAACGCGGCACGCTCAGGTCGCCGCCGACCGCCAGTATGCCTTCAGGCTCGGCAAGATTCGGCGGAGGAAAAATAAGCTTGTCGCTTAGCTGGTAAACAGGCATGGTTTATACATATGTCATGAACATATCATCAAAATAGTACTTTGATTCTCAATAATACCATAAACCTGTCCTTAATCGTACCCCGCAAAAAAAGCCGTTCTCTTTCTTCTCCACTCAAAACAAATTCATTGACACATAAATACTTTTATCTCTATAGTTGTATCTGTAAAACGATGTTATTTCAGGCTAATCAACATGTCTTTACAACAACAACTCAGCAATAAACGAAAGGAAATTTTAACCATTGCGGCAAAATACGGCGCCCATAATGTTCGTATTTTCGGCTCTGTTGTTCATGGCAAGGAACGGCCGGATAGTGATATAGATTTATTAGTCGACCTGGACCCCGATCGATCACTTTTAGACCTTGGAGGCCTTTTAATGGACCTCAAAGAACTGCTCGGCAGAAAAGTTGATATTGTTACTGAAAAAGGACTGCACTGGTACATCAGGGACAAAATAAAACAGGAAGCACGGCCGTTATGAAAGATGACTCGCTGTACCTTATTCATATAAGCGAATAAATAGAACGTATTGTGTCATATATCGCGGGCATGCAGAAAAACGACTTTATGGCCTCCACTCTTGTACAAGATGCCGTGATACGCAACCTTCAAACATTGGCAGAATCCACTCAACGATTATCAGACCGCTTAAAAACCTCCCACCCCGATATTGAATGGCATAAAATCGCCGGCTTCAGAAATATTCTGGTTCATGATTATCTGGGCATTGACCTTGATTTGGTATGGAACATACTTGACCGCGATCTTCCCAGGCTTAAACAGAACATCTCCGAAATGCTGCCCTAAGCTTTACCTGTCGCCTATCTGCCGGAAAACGTTCAAACGCAAAGTGTTGGACGTTCTCCAACTGCCAGCTAGAAAAAAAGCTATCAAACATTTATGCTCAATAGCTTTTATATTCTAACTATAGCCGTCAATCGTGTTCTTTACACTGCGTACGTAAACAGCAGGTGCCGCTCGTCGCTGCCCGGTTTGATTTCATCAGGGGCATCGGGGTCCACATCAATGGTAACCGTGCCGCCCTTTACCAGCGTGCCGAACAGGATTTCGTTTGAAAGCACATCCTTGATCTCGTTCTGGATCAATCGGGCAAGGGGCCGGGCGCCATACTCGGGGTTGAAGCCGTGGCGGGCCAGCCAGTTGCGCGCAGAATCGGTCAGGTCGATATCTACTTTCTTGGCCTTTACCTGATCAATGATCTCGACCAAAAATTTGTCGACTATCTGCTCCATGATCTCAATTGACAGGGGATTAAAGGTGATGGTCTCATCCAGCCGGTTTCGGAACTCGGGACTGAAAAGCTTTTCAATGGCTTTCTTACCCTTGTCGGCGGCAACGTCTTTGCCGGCTCCGCCGAACCCTATGTTCTTGGAGGTCATCTCCCGCGCCCCGGCATTGGTGGTCATCAGCAGCACCACATGCCGGAAGTCGGCTTTTTTACCGTTATTGTCGGTCAGCGTGGCGTAGTCCATAATCTGCAGCAGGATATTGAAAATATCGGGATGGGCCTTTTCAATCTCATCCAGCAGCAGGACACTGAACGGGTGCTTGCGGATTGCATCGGTCAGCATCCCGGCCTGCTCAAAGCCCACATAGCCCGGAGGCGCACCGATCAGACGGGCCACCGTGTGCTTCTCCATATACTCGCTCATGTCGAAACGGACAAACTGGATTCCCATGACCTGGGCCAACTGCTTGGCAACCTCGGTCTTGCCCACACCGGTGGGCCCCATCAGCAAAAATGATCCGATGGGTTTATCCGGATGCCCCAGACCTGCCCGGGAGCGCTTGATGGCGACTGCCAGGCTATTGATGGCTGCATCCTGCCCGAAGACCTTCTTGGTCAACTCCTCTTCCAGGTTCTGAATGGAAACCTTGTCCGAGGCCGATACACTGCGGGTAGGAATTTTTGCCATGCGGGCAACAACTTTTTCAATGTCGTGGGGCGTGATGTTCTTACGCCCTTTACCTTCGGACCTCAGGTTGATGATGGCCCCGGCTTCGTCGATAACATCTATGGCCTTGTCGGGCAAAAAGTGATCGTTGATATGCTTGGCCGACAACTCGGCCGCCGCCTTCAGGGCACCGGAGGTATAGCCCACGCCGTGGTGCTCTTCGTAATAGGGCTTCAGGCCCTTCAAAATATCAATGGTCTCGGGAATGGAAGGTTCGGTTATCTCGATTTTCTGGAACCGGCGGGCAAAGGCCCGGTCTTTTTCAAACTGGTTTTTGTACTCTTCGTACGTAGTGGAACCGATGCAGCGCAAATCGCCCGAAGCGATAACCGGTTTTAAAATATTCGAGGCGTCCATGGAGCCGCCGCTGGTCTGCCCGGCACCGATAACCGTATGGATCTCATCGATGAACAGGATGACGCCTTTTTTTCCTTTCAGTTCCTGGATGACCGATTTCAGCCGGGCCTCAAAATCGCCCCTGAACTTGGTACCGGCCAGCAGGGCGCCCATATCAAGAGAATAGATCTCAACATCCCGAAACCGCCCGGGCACGTCACCCTCCACGATTTTCAACGCCAGCCCTTCGGCCATGGCGGTTTTGCCCACCCCGGCATCGCCCACATACAGCGGATTGTTTTTAACGCGCCGGTTCAACACCTGCAGGGTCCGCTCCATTTCAACGTCGCGGCCTATGAGCGGATCAATGTTTCCGGCCTCGGCCCTCTCGATTAAATTGACGGTATAACGCTCAAGGGGACCCGGCTTGGC
>JANQGV010000022.1 GCA_028282925.1 Thermodesulfobacteriota bacterium | reverse complement strand
TTCCTCCATCTATATACGTTAGAAACAAAGTTTCCCGGGGTTTAGTATGTTGTTGGGATCAAATACCTGCTTCAGTTCTTTCAGCGTGGCTGAATACGTGCTCGCCTTGCGGTAGACCATGTCCGCCCACGGTCCGTAGGGACGGCTGAAGCACGCATCTTTCTCAATCAACTTTTCACTCAACTCACAGTGGAGACCCCCGATGGTTTCCCTGTCGGCCGGGCTGTCGAGATCACAGGGCAGACAGATGCTCACGTGGCATGCCCGGCCGCGTTCCAGCGGCTGCATGTACACGCCCACTTCATTGATGTTCAGACCGTAACCGGCGGCATACCCCAGAGCGATGTCAACATACCCCTGGGCCCGGTCCATGGTGGTGATAAAGAAAATGTCCTGGCTGGAGTTTTTAAAGCCGGTCTTCCAGTAGTCGCCGTCTGAGGGCAGGTTGCGCAGCTTGTCGATCATGGTGTTGCCCAGACCGGCAATGCCGCCGACCGTCTTCTGCGGCTGGATGGAGAACTCGGCTGCAACTTCCATCAGCGCTTCCTCTTCATAGGCGATCCGCTCCAGCGGGCGGCGCGGGGCGCCGGCGATGATCAGCACCAGGCTGTAGGGCGGCAGCACGTCCATCAGTTTTGCGAATTCTTTAGCATCGCCTTCACACAGCAACTGGGCCATGAGGAACTTGTTCAGCACGAAGCACTCATTGCCCACATGACGGCGCTGCAGTTTATAGATGGGATCGGCGGCATCTTCCAGGTCGCCGAATTCTATAAACCAGGCTTTTTGATGTACCGGCCGATATTCGGTCTTGATGTTCTGCCAGCACACGATGCCGAGGGTTCCCTGGGCAGCCTGGAAAAAGCTGAAAAAGTTGATGCCGGGGCCTTCCGGGTACACACCCTGGGTATTGGCGGCTGATGCCATACCGGTATGGAACAGGTCGCCGTTACCCAGTACGATTTCGCTGGACAGCACCGGGTCGCCGTATTCGTATTTGGGTATCAGCATGGGCTCCCCTTCAAGCGAGCCGGTCAGGGCCGACGACTGCGGGTGAGGAAACAGCGGGTTGAGGGGCATCTGGTCATGCTCTTTCAGTGCCTCCTGCAACTGCGGCCAGGTAACGCCGGGCTCGATCTTTACCCGGCGGTTCCGGGGATCGATCTCCAGGATTTTGTTCATCCCGGAAAGATCAACCACAACGCCTCCCTGGTCCGGCAGCGATGCGCCCCAGAAATGGGTGCCCGAACTGGACGGAATTAAAGGGGTTTTGGTTGTATTGGCAAATCGAACCAGTTCCTGTATTGTTTCGGTGCTGTCGGCCTTCACAACTGCAGCAGGATTTTTCGGGGAAGCAAGGCTTCGGTCTCTGGAAAAACGCTCCAGGGTATCCTGGTCATCCAGAACATTTTCCGCCCCGACAATATTCTGTAATGCTTGTATCATAATTGCCTCCTGGAAATTCTTAGATGGGTGTGTGAAAAAAAGACTATATGATCAAGAAAGATGCCAACTGGATGAACGACTTTATTTATTAAGAAAAAACAATTATTTATATGCTTGAGGTGAAGAATGCAGAAAAACGGGAAAGAAGGCACTGTCTCCATGAAAGAGACATTATTGAGGTTGTTTGAGTAAAACCAAGGATTTTCGTGTATCACAAAAGAGACGGGTGTCTCTTTTGTGAACACATGCTTTTTGCTGGTTTTTAAATTCCGTATTTTTTAAGTTTGCGGTACAAGGATGCCCGGCAGATATTCAACCTGTTTGCAGCTTCAGTTCGGTTATTATTGCAGGATTTCAACATGCGGATAATGATTTCTTTTTCGGCCTGGGCGCCGGCCAGTTGTGAGGCGGCCTTCAGTGGTTTATTGTTTGCTTCGGCATCGTCGGAAACGTTTTTTATCACCCCCACGGCCTCGGGCGGTTTTTCAACCAGGAAGCTGTCGGGCTTGCCTCCGAGCAGGCAGTACCGCTCGACGATATGCTCGAGCTCACGTACATTGCCCGGGTAGGTATACTGCATCAGCAGACCGATCTGTTTTTGTGACGGCGGCGGCATATCGACGTTGTGTTTCTTGCGGAATTTTTTCAAAAAGTGGTCGATCAGCAGGGGAATATCTTCCGGCCGTTCGCGCAGGGGCGGAACATGAATGGGGAGTACAAAAATGCGGTAAAAAAGGTCTTCCCGAAAATTGCCCTGCTCCACTTCATCTTTCAAGGTTTTGTTTGTGGCCACGATCAGCCGAACGTCGACTTTTTTGGGGATGGTGTCACCCACGCGGACTATTTCGCCCCGCTCAAGCACCCGCAAGAGTTTTACCTGCATGTTCAGATCCATTTCGCCGATTTCATCCAGAAAGAGCGTGCCGCCGTCGGCCTCGGAAAAGTATCCTTTTTTGGTTTCAACCGCCCCGGTATAGGCCCCCTTCACATGTCCGAAAAATTCGCGCTCCATAAGCTCCCGGGGTATGGCACCGCAGTTGACCGAAATCATGGGGCCCTTGCTGCGGGGGCTGTTGAAATGAATTGCGTTTGCGATCAGCTCTTTGCCGGTACCCGTTTCTCCGGTGATCAGCACGGTTGCATCACTGTTTTTAATTGCTTCAAGTAGATGATATATTTTGCGCATGACCGTGGTGCTGCCGATAATGTTACCGTAGGAATAGAGGTCTTGCAGTTTATTGGTAAGGCTTGAGATCTGCAGGTTCTGTTTCTGCATCGTGCTGAACATTGTCCTGATGCGCAGTTGCGCTTTAATGCGGGCCAGCAGTTCAAGGGAGTTGAAGGGTTTCACGATGTAGTCATCGGCGCCTTCCTCCAGGCCGCCGATTTTTGATTCCATATCCGTCCGGGCTGTTAAAAAAATCAGTGGGATGGCATTCCATTCCGGCACCTCTTTTTTGCAATGTAAAAAAGCGTAGCCGTCCATTTCAGGCATCATGATATCGCACACAATAATGTCGGGGGTGTGCTGCTTCATTTTTTCCAGAGCGTCTTCTCCGTTGCGGGCTTCTATAAAATCGTATTCCGGCTTCAGAACGGCGGATATGTATTTTCGCATGGCGGCGTTGTCTTCAATGACAAGCACAAGCGGACCGGTTCCGCTTACGTTGTCCTCAAGGGTATCGTCGGCCTGGTCTATATCGGCCGTCTCAATGGCAGCCGTGCTGTAGAGAGCAGACGCTCCGTCCGGAGGAGGTTCGGTGCCTGAAGCGTTTCCGTTCGCACGTAACGGCAGAAACACAGAAAAGGCCGAGCCCTTGCCGTTACGGCTTTCAACCGTGATGGTGCCTTCCATGAGTTCGGTAAGTTCTTTGGCATGGGCCAGGCCGATGCCGTTGCCGGGATATCTGCCGGCGATATTGCTGCCCAGTTTGAAGCGATCGAAAATGGTTTCGGTGTCTTCCTTCTTAATACCGATGCCGGTATCGGCTATGGTTATCTGTACGCGGGGGGTGTCTGTGTCCGGCAGCGGGGGTGCATTTGAAACGGTGATGGTGATAGCGCCGTGCTCGGGGGTGAACTTGAACGCATTACCGATAATGTTAAAAAGGATTTTTTCCATTTTGGCCGCATCGATCGGCAGGTCCGGAACATCGTTGTCTACCGTGAACTGCAGATCAATACTCTTTTTTTCGGAGATAAAGGTGAAGGCATCCAGCACCGCTGTAATAAACTGATGCAGATTGCGCTTTTCATAGACGATGTTTCCGGCACCCGATTCCAGCATGCTGAAATCCAGAAGTTGGTTGACAAGTTTCAAAAGCTGGCGTGAATTTCCGATGGCAGCGCCCAGCTGCTGCCTGATGGTATTGTTTACATTGCCGAACTCACCGCGCAGGATGCTTTCCAGCGGACCAATGGACAGGGTGAGGGGTGTGCGAAAATCGTGGGTAATGTTGGCGTAAAACCGGTTGCGGTACCGGTACGCCTCTTCAAGGGCTTTTTCGGCAACACGCCGTTCGGTAATATCGCGAAAGATTGCAACATAGCCGGTTGTTTCATCCTGCTTGTTTTTCTGGATTGAAACGGTTCCCTCCAGGGGAACGATGTCGCCTGTGTCGTTGAAGGCGTACCATTCCCATCCGGTTATCTTGTCGCCGTCCGGCAGTTGCCGGATTCTCTCAACATTCTCTATTTGCTTGTCGATGTAGGATTGGTCAAGGATGATGGTTTCTCCGGCAGTAGTGGTGAATGTGCCCGATGTGGGGCCGATGGTGTTGAAGGATTCGCCCAGCAGGGCCTCTTTGGGTTTGTTCACGATGTGGATGAAGGCATCATTTGCATAGATGATTTTGCCCGAACCGTCGCAGATGACAACACCATCCCCGCAGGACTCAACTACTTTTTCCAGTATTACAACCGCTTTTTTTGCATCCTGCTCAAAGTAACTCTCTTGTGATTTTTTTACACCATCCATTATGGTACCCCGGCAATAAGTAGGAAGGATCACCCGGTCGGTTTATCGGGCATGGGACAGGAGCCGCCTGGAAGCCTGCCGCCATTTGGCATGAGTATAACTATTTATGCTGAGACTTGCAAGAGCATAGGCCCCAGGCCGGTGGAAAACGTCCATCTTTCCCGATTGTATCAGGATTGCACTCACCCCTCTTCACTGCGGCCTGAAAATCCTGTTCAGTATCCTTTTTCCTGCAACTGTGCAAGAGGACTGCATGGTGTGCAATTCTTTGCACAGTTTGGGGGTGTTTTTAGGAGGGCTTTGGCCGGTTTTTAAAAAATAGTAATGTAAAAACAATGTATTATAAAATATTTTTCAATTCGGCACCAGGGGTGCAATAGAGATACGTGCATGCTAACAAAGACGTCGAATTAACGCAGCGCTGCGAATAAAGAATCCCAAAAGTGCGGGAAAAAGGAGATAGTCATGTACCGGGATGATATTTATTCGCTGCTTAATTTGAGCACAAACGCATCAGAAGATAATGTAAAAAGAGCATATCGTGATTTCGCCAAACTGCATCATCCGGATCTTTTTCCCGGTGATCAGGTAAAAGAAGAGCAATTTAAAAGAGTTAACGCTGCCTACCAGAGCTGGAAACTGATTCACGGCACGGTAGATCAAATCCGCAGGCTGAGAAATGCAGCGGGAGCTTCGGCACGGGCTGCAGGATTTCAACCCTGGAACCTGGGAAAAACCGCTGCAGAAGAGGGTAGGGCTAAATTCAGACCCTGGAAGCTGGATGTATGGGCGTAATTGTCGCAAGGAGACTACTGAATACAGAATTGTAATGAAAAAGCAGTCCCTTATCTTGCGACCAGATACTGCTATCGGGTGCGATTTATGCAATTCAGGTGTTGAATACACTATCCTGCGGGAATGCCATTCAGCGCTGTGTGCAATTTGTTGCATAGTTGCGGGAGGCTGTGTTGTGACTATTGCTGATTAGGCACATTTCGCTTCCTGTATATCCTGATAAGGGTAATGTGTTCCAAAACCCGCTACCGGTGTCAATCACGGAGCCCGTTCAGATCCGGTTCATCCCGGCCTGTATTTTATCAAATAACATTTTATCCTTTATCAACTCACGCATCCGATCGTTTTTAAGCGGCTCTATGCTTTCTTGGTTAATAAATTGCAACTCGCCTTTTTTTGTTCTATACAGTAGTCATTATATGCTGGAAACCGTGCGCTTTTCGCAAGGAGGCAAAAGGAAGCCACCCACTTTCATGGACGTTGGTTCTTGGGCCAAAGTCCGAAAAACCAAGCCGGGCTCTTTGAGACGGTTGTTTACGTGCACCATGTTTTCAGCTTTTACAATCTACCAAACCGATAAGGAGTAAGGGTATGTTTAAAAAATCTCTGTCCCGTCGGACGTTTATCAGAAACATGACGCTGGCAGGCTGCGCAGGGCTGGCTGTGAACAACCTGACGCCGCGGAATGTTTTCGGCAAAGGTCGCCCGGCTGCTAAAGCGGCCGGCACAACATCGATGGAGTACCGTACCCTGGGCCGGACCGGTCTGAAGGTTTCGGCGGTCAGTTTCGGGGTGATGCGGCTGGGGGAACCGGCTGTGCTGCATGAAGCCCTTGATCGGGGTATCAACTTTTTTGATACGGCTCATAGCTACCAGGGCGGTAATAACGAGAAGATGCTGGGAAAGGTTCTGAAGCAGTACGGGCGGCAGAAAGTGTATGTGGCAACAAAGATACCGCCCTTTTACCGGGCGTCCCTGGGTATGCTGCTGCGCGACAAAGCCTCCATGGAAAAGCTGCTGGATGAAAGCCTGAAACGGCTGCAAACCGATTATGTGGATGTTCTGTTTCTACATAATATCAAAGAGCCGGGATGGTCGCTGCACCAGGACCTTATGGCTTTTGCCGAACAGGCACGGAAGAAGGGAAAGGCGCGGTTCGTGGGTATCAGTTTTCATGCCTCCGGTGAATATTATGTGAACATTGTCGATAAGGCGCTCCAGACCGACATCTATGATGTGTATCTGGCCACCCTTAATTTCAAGAGTCCCCAGTCGCACCTGACGGCACTGAACCGGGCCAGGAAGCGCAATATCGGTATCGTTGCCATGAAGACCCAGGCCGGGGGCTATGCCGAGCCGAAACACCCCGGTCTTAATCCGCACCAGGCAGCCCTGCGCTGGTCCCTTGACCAGCCGTTTGTGGATTGTTCGATCCCCGGAATGGTCAACCGGCGGGAACTCCATGAAAACATTGCCGCCCTTGAAACGAAAACGGGCTGGGCCGCCCGTAAAACCCTGGCGTCATACTACGAATCGGTACGGGACCGCCTGTGTGTCAGGTGCGGCGGTTGTGACGGCACCTGCGCCAAGGGGGTTTCGATTCCCGATGTGAACCGGGCCCTGATGTATTATGAAGGCTATGGTGATTTTGCATTCGGCAAAGCCGCGTATAATGATTTGCCGAGCGGTGTGTACGCCCGGATGTGCTTGGAGTGTGATGCGCCGACCTGCAGGTGCAGCAATGGTATCAACTTGAAGGAGCGGATGAGGTATGCACACACATTGTTTGCCTAAGAGGAGGGCGGAGAACGCCCATCTTCGGCGTTGCACTCACCCTTCGTCACTGCGACCTACAGACACGCACGCCTTGAATCTATACATTCTCAGCCGGTTATTTTGTATATTCCTGTTGTGTTTGCTGATGGTGACAGCCTTGACACGACCGGTTCAGGCAGCCCCGGATCAGGTTGCAAACGCTTTGAAAAAGTGCAGTCCGCCGGGATGGCAGGCTGCGGATCAGTACACCTATACACCGAACAATTTATACCGTTATATTAACGGGGCGGCCGACTTTTTTATCGGCTACGGTTTTGAGAAATTGACCGGTTCCTATTATCGTCATGCCGTACACCCCGGGCAGTCGTTGACGGTGGATGTGTATGATATGGGTGCCGGTCTGCATGCTTTCGGTGTGTTTCAGGCCCGCCGGAACAGCGATGCCGTGTCGGCCGGGGTGGGGACCGCTTCGCAGTTTACCGATGAATACCTGTCGTTTTACAAAGACAGGTATTATGTTGAAGTGCAGTGCTATATGCAGGGAACCGGGAAACAAGCAGTGCTCCGGACCGCCGCTGAACAGCTTGCCGGAGCTCTTCCTGGCAACAACCGCCCTCCGCAGGAACTGGCCCTGCTACCTGAGAAGAACAAAATTCCGGGGTCGGAAAAGTATGTTCGGGGAGGGGTGCTGGGCCATGCGTTTTATGAAACCGGGATTACGGCGGAATATAAAAATAAAACAGATGCGGGGACCGCATTTATCGTGTTTTGCGGTTCGCCCGCTGATGCAACACAGGCCATTCAGCAGCACCGTGACTATCTCGCATCATCCGGCAAGCTTTGTGCGGGACTCGGTAAAGAGTTCCCCAACGGTTTTACGGCGGAAGAACCATGGCACAACTCCATATTTGTTATGCCAGCCGGAGCGTATGTTGTCGGGATCTATGATGTTTCCGATGCGACCTTCGGAAGAGGTGTGCTTAAGAGTATCTACAGGGCTCTTCAGAGCAGCCATTGACACCCCGGGCCTTTTTAACTATACTTTTTTTATTATAAACCATGACATGCGCAGGAGGTACAACAATGGAATTTTCATCAGTCGAGCAGATACTTGATTATGCAATTGAACAGGAAGAAGAAGCCTGCCGGTTTTATATGAACCTCTCTGATATGGTTGAGCGCAGAGAGATCAGTCAGGTGCTTAAGGATTTCGCCAACGAAGAGAAACATCATAAGGAAAAGCTCCAGGGAGTCAAAGAAGGCCGGCGGTTTCTGCACATCAATGTAGAGAAAGTTCTTGATTTGAAAATTGCGGAATATATCAAAGAAGAAGAGCCGCAGTCCAATCTTGACTACCAGCAGGCCCTGATTCTTGCCATGCAGCGGGAGAAAAACGCATTTCGCATGTATACCGATCTGGCAAAGGCGACCGACAATGCGGAACTAAAAGATCTGTTCCTCGGGCTTGCCCAGGAAGAGGCAAAACACAAGCTGCGGTTTGAAATAGAGTATGAGGAACACGTTTTGCAGGATAATTAAGAAAATCCTCAGATCATGGTGTTCGATACGGCCCCGATATATATCTATATCGGGGCTTTTTTTATGGCTGCCGAAAAAAGCAATGGCACACCATGTGTATCTATGGTATTGATATTTATTGTTGTTTTTTACCGTCCGGACGAACACAGAAAAATACCGGTATAATCCGGCCCCTGATTTTATGCTTGTTGAAGGAACCGTCCTGGTTTTGCTCGGGCCGGTTGAAGAAGGTGCCCGTCTGTGCGCAGAGCCCTGGGCTGAATTTGGATCTGAGAGGGAGAAATTGCGACACACCGGACATGGAGGAACAATACCATGGCGGTAACTGCAGAACAGGTTGAGGCCGGGCACCGGCTGTATACAAAACCGGTACTGGCACTGTATGATCTGTTTGTGGCTGGTTTTTCAAACCGGGTGGTATGGAAGTGCCCGACCCGATCGATTCTTTCATTGTATAATCGCTGTATAACCGGCAACCACCTTGAAGTCGGTCCCGGTACCGGCTTTTACCTTGACCGCTGCGAATTTCCGCAACCAGTGCAGAGAATTGTTCTGGCGGATCTTAACCCGCACTGTCTCGAGTGGGCCTCCCGCCGTATAGCCCGTTATCATCCATCAACCATCCAGGCAAACGCCCTGAAGCCCTTGGAGATTAAAAACCCCGGATTCGATTCGGTGGGTATCAACTATGTACTGCATTGCCTGCCCGGCACCATGCAGACCAAGGGGGAAGTGTTCGCCAACCTGAAAGCCGTTCTCAACCCCGACGGGGTGCTGTTCGGGTCCACTGTTCTGAGTGAAGGAGTACCAAGGGGGCGTTTGGCGAAAACGTTCATGGAAATATATAATTCCCGGGGTGTTTTCTCAAATACCGGTGACGACCTTGACGGATTGCGGTCTCAACTGAGTAAATACTTTTCCCGCTATGGAGTTGAGACGGCGGGCTGTGTAGCCCTGTTCTGGGGCAGTGAATAAATCGAAAAAAGGCTAAAGTTTACGACAGGATATATACGATACAGGTGTATGGCCTGGTTTCCAAGTCCGGGTTTTTCGGCTGTGCAAAGAGATACCCGAAGCCTGGTTGACAGGGCGAAGATCATAGGGTACATACTGAAACATATTGAAAAAATGAAGCAGATGTGAAGAGTTACACCATAGACGGTTATAAACTGCACGTAAGGTTATGCCGCAAACAGCAAACGAAAAAAATTTCAATGTTTTCTCCGAGCTTATTAAGACCCTGGTTGCCGTCATTGAGCAGAAGGACGACTTTATACGCGGACATGCGGACCGGGTCTCCTCTGAATGTGTACACTTCGCCCGGACCCTGAAGCTTCCCAAGCAGATTGTTGATAAGATTTATCTTGCGGGCCTGCTGCACGATATCGGTATGGTGTGCCTGCCCCTTGAGATTGTGCAGAAACCGGAGCCCCTGACCGATGAAGAGAAGAAGCTGATACAGGGCCACCCGGTCATTGCGGAAAATGTATTGTCGCATATGAGTATTTTGCAGGGAGTCCTGGGAATTATCCGCTATCATCATGAAGCCTTTGACGGCAGCGGCTATCCGGAGGGTCTGAAAGGGGATGAGATTCCCCTGGAGTCGCGTATTATTGCGGTTGTCGACAGTTACTGTGCCATGACCTCTCCCCGCCCGCAGCGGCCGGCCTTGAGTAGAGATGATGCCCTGGCCGAGATACAAAAAGGTGCCGGCACGCAGTATGATGACCGCGTGGTGAAGCTCTTTTTTGAACTGATGCAGGGGGTCGAAGAAGAAACGGGAGCAGTTGCCGCTGCTAAAAAGAAAAAGCAGCCTGAAACGATTCAGGAAGCGGTCACGTATATTATAAAGAAGGTTAAGGATGGTGAAATAGATTTGCCGGTACTGCCCAAGGTGATTCAGGAAATCGAGAATGTTATGAAACAGCCCAATTCGAGTATCGATGATCTGGCAGAGGTTATTGAGCGAGATGCGGTTGTGTCGGTCAGGCTGATCTCTGTTGCCAATTCAGCCGTATACCGGGGGGCGGATAAGATTGCAACCGTTAAGCAGGCGGTTCCCCGGCTCGGGATGCAGGAAACCCGCAATACCATATCGGCAATCGCAACCAAAAGTATTTACAAGACGTCGGATGCCCAGGGCATGATCGTTATGGAAAAGCTCTGGATGCATGCCCTTGCCACGGCGTATTCGTCACGTGCCATAGCTGAAAAGACCGGTCTGGGAGAATATGAGAAATATTTCCTCATGGGGCTTATCCATGATATCGGTAAAGTGCTGCTGGTGAAAATGCTTCCTGAAGTGCTGCCCAATGAAAAGCTGGATATGCAGAACATGCTGGACGGCATTCAGGAGGTTCATGCCGCCTTCGGTGCGACGCTTCTGGAAGAGTGGGGCTTTACTCCCGAATATGTCAAGGTCGCCGAAGCCCATGACGGGCATAAGTTTTCGGAAGCTACTAAAAAAGGGGTGCTGGTCGTGAACCTGGCCAACAGCATGACCCGGACCATGGGTTACAGTGTTATTGCTGATGAGGAACTGCAGGCATCCACGCTGGAGTCGGCAAAGCTCCTGGGGCTTGAAGCCGAGGATCTCAACGGCATAAAGGAGCAGGTGATGGAGCTTATGCAGACAACGGCTAACATTTTTTAAAACGGCAGACTTTTTTCACGGATTGTATGGCAACGGTTAATTACCAAAAATATTATAACGAGATGGTCAGGACCCTGGTCCGGCTGGTTGAAGAAAAAGATGTTTTCCTGAAAGGTCACTCCGAGCGGGTGGCCACCGGATGTATGCGCCTGATGAAAGCCATCGGGCTTCAGCGCAGTATTATTGAAAGGACATATCTTGCGGGTCTGCTGCACGATATCGGTATGGTCTATTTGCCGCTGGAGCTTGTTCAAAAGCCCGGCGACCTTACCGGCGACGAAATGGAAAAGGTAAAAGAGCATCCGGAGATTGCCGAAAAAATTTTAACGAATTTGCCGGTCATGAAAGGGGTACTGCCGATTATCAGGCATCACCATGAGGCCTTTGACGGCTCAGGCTATCCGGACGGGTTGAAAGGTGAGCAAATACCTTCGTCGGCCGGATATCTGGCAATTATGGACAGTTATTGTGCCATGACCTCGGAAAGACCGCACCGCCCGGCCATGAATATGGACGAGGCAATTGCCGAAATTGAGAAAGAGGCAGGAACCAAATTCGACCCTGAACTGGTCAAGCAGTTTGTCGCCCACGTGAAGACCGCCATGGCAGGGGTGTCGGCCCCGACCACCCTGGCTGAGAAGATAGGCGCCGGAGAGGGCGACGGGCTGAGTGCGATTATCGCCGGCATTATCGAACGGTTTAAAAAAGGCAAGGTGGACCTGCCGGTACTGCCGAATGTGGTGCATGAAATACAGAAGGTTATAAAAAGCCCGATTACCACAACGGATGATGTTGCCGGTATCATTGAAAAGGATGCGGTCATTTCTCTCCGGTTGATTTCTACGGCAAATTCACCCATGTACCGGGGAGCTAAAAAGATTATGAATGTGGCTCAGGCCGTGCCGCGCCTGGGAATGAAGCAGACCCAGAGCATTGTTTCGGCAATAGCCAATAAGGATTTGTATAAAACACAGCAGGAAGAGTACAATGACTTAATGCAGCAGATGTGGCAACATTCGCTGGCGTGTGCATATGCCGCCCGCGATATAGCCAAAGGACTTCAGTTTGGTGACATCGATCAGTATTTTTTGCTGGGTTTGATTCATGACATCGGTAAGGTGATGCTGCTGAAAGCCCTGGTTGATACGGGAAAGAAGGGGGAAGCTGCCGAGGCCACGAAAGATATAGATGCGGTTATCAAGGCGATGCAGGATGCCCATTGTACATTCGGCGGGGTGCTGCTTCAGAAATGGAATTTCGACAAGATGTTTGCCAGCGTAGCCATCCAGCACGACGCGAGCAGCTTTACCGATAATACAATCAAGGAAGTGCTGGTTATCCATTGCGCGAATATGCTGACTCGCAAAATCGGGTATAGCCTATTTAATGATGAGGAGCTTGATCTGGAAGAGCTGGAATCACGGAAGCTGCTTAAAATGAGTGTGGATGACCTTGAAGCAATCGGCGCCGGGGTCAGGAAGGTGGTTGTGTCGGCTGCCAAAGCATTTTAGTGTGGGGAGGCTGCGGGAAAACGCCCATCTACGGCGTTGCGCTCATTCTTCGTCACTCAACGTACTTGTTAGTTCCAAACCAAACGAAGCATTCTGCTGCGGGTGTTGCAATATCCGGACCTACCAACTGTACTCCCTTCAGCCTCATCAACGTACTGTCAAGTACGATTCTTCGTCTTCCGGTCCGTGCAGCCGTTATTTCCAGGCATTGCAACACCCTCACGACGAACCCTCGTATGGTTTGGAACTAAGCGCCTCGCTCCTCAGAATTTTGCGCGCCTTGTATCTGAACATTTTCGCACAGCCTCGCGGTAATCTTAAGACGAACCCTTGTTTGATTTGGAACCAAGCGCATCGCCCTCAGGCTTTCTCGCTTTTTGACACCAATTCTTTTTCGAAAGATTTCATTGGGAAACGCAGGGGTTTGCTATTGTTTTGGTGATCGGAACAGATTGTGGCAGATGGTTGTGTGATACTCGAAGGGGTTTTTCAGGTCAAGTCTGATATGGTCGCGGAACCCCTGTTCCCGGCTTTGCAGGGCCGGGGTTTTTCGTGCCTGGTCGAGTATTGTCCGAAGAGAGCGGTCGAAGATGTTTCCCAGCACGGCATAGTGGAATTCGCAGGGCCTGACATCTCCCGAGGGTGTAATATTAAAGCGGCCTTTGCAAAAAAGCTCTATTCCCTGCAGGCCGTCTTTTGCGGTTACCTTGTGCAGATCGGTAATGACGGCGCCCCCCTGCTTTTTAAGGGCAATGAGTTTTGGGTACAGCATTTCCAGTTCCTGCGGGTCAGGCATGATTTCGGGATGTTTTTTTGCATTGCCCACCGGTATGAGCCCGTTGAAATGCACAATGGCGTTGTACTGCTCGGCCAGTTCAACGATGTTATCGATCTGGGGAAGGACCCCCTTCCAGAGGGTCACGATGATTTCCTTGGGAAGATCCCGTGTCAGATCGAGGGAGCGCATAAGACGGTCAAATGCGCCGGGATAGCCCCGATACTCATCGTGGGTAGACCCAATGCCGTCGAGACCGAAGACCAGTATGCAGCGGTTGCGTATCGTGTCGAGAATTTCATCCGTCAGACCGAAACCGGAAGTAGTGATGAAAACAACATATTCGCGGGCGGCCCGCCGGACGATGCCGGCTATGCGGGGATGAAGAAACGGTTCTCCCCCCGATACAATCACGGCATCGAAATGATCCCGGGCATCGTTAAAGATCTCACAAAGCTTTTCAAAGGACAGTTCTCCCGGTTTTGGAAAGCTGCCGTAACAATGCTTGCACCGGTAGGGGCATGTGCCGGTTATTTCGATCTCTAAAAAGCGTGCATACATATGTTTGATGCGGGAGGTTTGTAGGTGTTGAAAAACCTCTTGTCGATCAAGGTTTCGGCATCTTGTGTCTTAGCCTGCTGCAACGTCATTCAGCGTTATCAGGTCTGTTTGTCTTATCACCGTTGCCATTCTCTGGCTTTTCCGCTGTGCCATTTCCATGCGGTCTCAATGATGGTCCCGACATCATACAGTTTCGGCTCCCAGCCAAGGACGTTGCGGGCTTTATCGGAACCGGCGATGAGCACTGCCGGGTCACCGGGTCTTCTGCCGACGGTTTCCACCGGAATTTCATGGTCCGTCACCTCGCGGGCCACATCAATAATCTCCTTAACGCTATACCCGCTACCGTTGCCCAGGTTGCAGAGGAGGGATTCATTTTTTGTCTGAATATATTCCAAAGCAAGGACATGGGCGGATGCAAGATCATTGATATGAATGTAATCGCGTATGCAGGTGCCGTCTTTGGTATCATAATCATCACCAAAAATTGATATGTGCTCGCGCTCGCCGAGGGCAACGGCCAGAATGAGGGGAATAAGGTGGCTTTCGGGTGTGTGCAGTTCGCCGATGTCGCCGTCGGGGTCGGCGCCGGCAGCGTTAAAATACCGTAATCGAGCACTTTTGTTGCCGTAGATCGTGTCGAACCAGTCGAGTATTTTTTCAACCGCCAGCTTGGTTTCTCCGTATACATTGGTCGGGACGGTGGGGTGTTGTTCATCGATGGGAACGCTCACCGGCTCACCGTAGGTCGCGGCCGTGGACGAGAAGATGAAATGCCGTATGCCGTGGTCCTTCATGGCGGTAAGCATGTTCAGTGTTCCCTGAACATTGTTTTCGTAATAGATTTCAGGTCGCTCCATGGATTCGCCGACCAGACTGTATGCGCAAAAATGCATAACGGCATCAATGGAAAATTGTTCAAAGACAGCTTTTACATCCTGTTTGTTGCGCAGATCCCCTTCAAAGAAGGGAATTCCGGCAACAGCTTCCCGATGCCCTTTTTCGAAATTGTCGAAAACGACCACTTCACGGTTTTGACGTTGCAGTAAACGAACCATATGTGAGCCGATATATCCTGCCCCACCGGCAACCAGAATCGCCATATTTCCTCCTTGATACTGTAATAGTTATGGATTATATGATCAAATATACTACACTGTACTGGTTGTGCAAGCTATAAAAAGACACAGGGCCTTCATGGAGAAAGTGCGCCCCGGCCGGTATTGTAAATGGAAATGAAGCAGGCCGGCAAAGGAGTTGTTTTTATGGTGCTTTTGCACTACATACAGGACCCGGGTTGTGTATTTGAGAAATCCGCCGGGAAGGAGGAGCAGTAATGGGTATTGAAAAACTTGATCAGCCGGCAGTACTGAATTGTCTTTTTCATCCCCGTAAAGAGATGGGATATCCTGTGCCGGATGGCGTTGTAACACGCAGCATAGCGGTTGATAAGAGGGTGTCGATCGGCAGCCGCCTGTATCTTGCCGGGCCTTCCGACCCGCATATCCTCTTTTTCCACGGCAATGGTGAGATTGCCGCAGATTATGATGATATCGGGCCGGTCTATAACCGGTTCGGGCTCAACCTGCTTGCCATGGATTATCGCGGCTATGGAAGCAGCGAGGGGGAGCCATCGGTGGATGCCATGCTGAATGATGCCCATGTATTATTCCGTGCGATAACGGAGTGGATGCAGAAAGAAGAACGCCCCGGTCCGCTTTGGGTTATGGGAAGATCTCTGGGGAGCGTATCGGCCCTGGAGATTGCATCGGTGTACCCCCGGGATGTTTCAGGGCTTATTGTGGAAAGCGGCTTTGCCTATACCGTTCCCCTGCTGCGCTTCCTGGGGGTAGATGTGGACTCGGCGGGCATTGCCGAAACAGACTGCTTCAGGCATGTTGAAAAAATAGAGAATTTTTCAGGGCCGACACTTATTATCCATGCCGAATACGACCAGTTTATACCAGTCAGCGATGCGGAGACCCTGCTGCACCATTCAGCGGCCGTCAGGAAAGACTTGCGTGTAATTCAGGGGGCCGACCATAATTCTATTTTTATGGTGGCAGGGGACTCCTATTTTACAACCGTACAGAACTTCATTGAAATGTAATTCCTTTGATATCGAGGTTTATTACCGTGGAAAGTTTTGCCGTACCGTTCTGCATGAGAGAATATGGGTACGAATTTCGGGATATGTCTGAAGAAGAGGCATCAGGCAAACCCGGTGAGTCCGCACAAAATGATCCCGATGAAGCGATCCATGACGGCTCGCAAAAAATTCTGTGCCGTGAGTGCGGACATGTTATAACACGGCTATCCGAGCGAACGGAAGCGGCCGGCGGGCATGAACACACTTTTGCCAATCCTGCGGGAATACTTTTCCAGATCGGCTGTTTCAAGCATGCAGAAGGGTGCGGTTATGTGGGTTCGGCCACGGCCGAATGGAGCTGGTTTCCCGGTTATCTTTGGCGGGTGGCGGTCTGTGCAAAATGTTTTACGCATATCGGATGGTATTACCTGGGAGAGGGGCGTCAAAGTTTTCACGGACTTATTTTTTCCCGGCTTGTGCAGGAGCAGTAGCAGCGTTTTCCAAAGAGGCTGTCGGAGAACGTCCATCTACTGCGTTGCGCTCAACCTTCGGCACTGCGACGAACCCTTGTATGGTTTGGAACTAAACGCCTCGTTCCTCAGGGTTTCGCGCGCCTTGTATCTGGGCCTTCTCCAACAGCCTCCCGTTTTAAGGATATTCCGACAGGCTCTTGGAGAGCGTAATCCTCCCCCGGGTGCGTTGCTACGGGTCGTCATCGATGAGGGTATTGGGGGGGGTTGCTTCGAGGGTTTTTTGTACAATCTCGCTCCATTCCCGGCAGGACAGTTGAATTCCGTAGCGGTACCGCCCATATTCCTGCTTGTACTGGACAAGCATTTTTTCTACTTCCTCCTTCGCCATTGACAGGCCGAGCTGCGAAAGCAGCTTCTTTTTTTCTTCTAAATGCCCTGTTGTACGGATGAGGGTGAAAATACGGCGCATAGTCTCTTTATTGTCGCTGAACGAATCAAGATGCTGAAAAAGCATGTTGTTGACCAATGTTTCCAATATGGCCTCGTCGCCGTCATTGCAGACTTCCCAGGCAATATTTCCGCTGAATTGGTTCAGGTCTTTTTTAAAAAGAACATCTGTATCCTGAAGAGGCTCATCAATGTAAAAATTGAATCCGTTTTCATTCCAGTCAAAGGCCTTTATGCGTTTCCATTCCTCGCCGATTTTACACCGAAGGCAAATATACACATGGTTATAGCGCTTTTTAGTCCTGGCTTTAATGTCCTTATCCGGGTCAGAAGACATACACTGTTCCTCTGCTGGGTTGGTGTGAAAAGGTCCGAACGGCCAATCAAACTATGCTGCTTTGCTGCATTACCCATGAAGAAACGCAGCCCGCGGCAAGCGTACCGGGTGCGTTAACAGCGGGGCCTGCACGTTATGTACATGGATGCTGTTGCAGTATGTGTAATGTGTATTCTGAGTTTTATAAAACCCCTGACGGGCTATCGCAATCCGGTTCCGGAAAACCGAAATTTTGCTGCGTGGCTGGTGTTTCCCTACTCTTGCAGTATACTACAAAGGAATGGATTTTCTTGCAAGGTTTAATTGATGGTGGAAGCAATGAA
Source organism: Thermodesulfobacteriota bacterium (assembly GCA_028282925.1). Lineage (GTDB taxonomy): Bacteria > Desulfobacterota > WTBG01 > CAIYCZ01 > CAIRTM01 > JANQGV01. The sequence goes on along the minus strand of JANQGV010000022.1, from coordinate 19,028 downwards.
AAACGTCCGTCCCGCTTGTATCAGGATACGGCTCTTATATCAGAATATTTTCTTATACCCTCCCGCCATATGGTGTTATGCCGGCCGCCGAAAGGCTTCCGGCGGCCGGTAAGAAGCTCGTGGGCACTTTTTCAGAGAGAAATTCGGTCTGTTGCGTATCGATTACTTTTGTGTGATTCTGAAATCAGTCATACAGGTCGTAGCAGAGTGATTTAGAGCACATTCCACAATACTATAGCCACGGGGAATAACAGCACAGGCTGATACGGATAGATTGCCTGCGGCCATGTGCTCGCAGGAAAGGGGAGATACAAGAGAGAAACCACCGCTCGCACCGCCGCAGCGGCTCTCACCGTATCAGCCTGTGCTATTATTTAAGGGCTACAGAAAAAAGAAAGATGCTCTAGCATCAAGCTTACCCATTTTTCCATGGTTTCCTCCCGGTTGGACATACTGTTTGTGTGAAGGTTTCACATAGTCACTATGTAGTATATGAAAGCGGTAGAGTCACTAGGCGGTGTATGTGCATATTATGGACGTGTGGATATTTGAGACCGGAGTATTGAACTGTTCATGTAATAAGGCTCAGGGCTTTACCGGGAAGGTCGGGGACGGTAGCCACGGGGAGGAATGATCCTCCACCGAGCCGGGCCATTTTTTGTGCAAAAGCCCTGCCGCTATCGTCATGGCTGCCGATGAATACATACGACCCCTCTATGCTGTTGCGTCTGGATTTTTCCACCTCTTTCAGGGCGGAGCGTGATGCGTTAATGTTTCTGAACATGGTTTGTACATCGGCGCAACCGTTGCCGCCGGTGCCGGAATGTGTGCCGGAACCGCTGCTTAAGCAGAATGTATCCAGGCCGCCGCCGGTATGCGCCGTGCCGCTATAGGGTGACTTTTCATCGGCGGCCAGGTTCGGTAAGCCGTCGCTGATAACAATAAGCAACTTTCTGTTCGACCTGTTTTTTTTAAGCAGCATTTCCCGGGCCTTCTTGATACCCGCGCCGGTGTTGGTATATTTCCCCGCACGAATGGTGAGCAGCGCGTCGGCAACCAGGCGGGTGTTGTCGGTTAATGGAACAACACACTCAGCGGTATTGCTGAAAAGGACAATGCCGACCTTTTCACCTCTTTGTATTGCCGTGCGGGCCATGCCGGCAGCGGCGATTTTCGCAAAGTACAGCTTTTTGCTTGCACGCATGGAATCGCTGACATCAATGCAGATTGCAATGTCCCTGTCGGCAACGGGAACACGTTCAAAACAGCGGAGATCGTCGGTGGTAATAGCGTCGATTTTTTTTCCTTTACGGATAAGGCGCCTGAGGGTGTGTCGCGGGGATACATCCCGGCTGGTGTCTCCCTGCTTATAGTTGCGTATGAATGCTTTTTCAATGCACAGCTCTCTTTTTTTTCCGGAGCCTGCTTTTACACTTTTGCTCCTCAAGGCTTTGCTCAAAAGACGTGTGATAATTGTACCATGCAGGCTGAAGCCGTCATGCTGTGCATCAAGGGAAAGAATTCCTTCTGCTTCAAGATCACGTAACATGGTATGCAAGGAATCAACATAGAGTTTTTCCTCCGCGATGTTTTCTCCGGATTTGCTGCGTCTGACATACTCTGCGTGCAGGTTTTTTACCCGGGTCGTGCCGCGGTGCTGGTTGTTTTGAAAAACAACCAGTTCTTCGAGAAGGGTTTTGGTAGCATCGGTGTCCGGCGAGGGCTGTTGTGTGTGTTTCCTGAAAGGATCGTCGTATTCCAGCGACTGTGTATTGAATATGACATCCCGAACGATTTCGAGAATAATCTCATCTGCGTTTTTCTCTGCGCCGGTGCCGGGAAGGACCCGATGCGGAAGCGCAATCAGGGCCGCTTTTTTCAGGCTGTTACGGGACAGCCGTCCATGCAGGATGCGGTAGCCGTCGGCTAACGCCCTGAGAGAAAGAGCTGCCCTGACGCCTGCTCCGCGCGTAAGCAGGGGATGCTCGCGCGTTTTGCGAACAAGGCGGGTAATAAGGAGATCGGCTTCATCTTGGGTTATGGGGTGTATACGGTTCCTGGGCATCGGTACGTTATGCTTTCTGTTTAGCTGTTTTCAGAATTTTATCAACCAGAACGTCCTGCTTTTCGTAGTAGCGGCTTTCGGTGCTTACCGCAAGCCTTCCCTCCAGAACGCGCTTTGCCGCACTATCTATGTCTTTCTGTTTCACTGTTTTGGTGTTCTGTAACCTGGCCAGAGACTGGGCCTGTTCATAGATGGAGAGACTGGCGCGTACACTCGGAAGCCGATCAATTTCATCAGGCAGACCGCGGGCGGCATGGGTTATGGCAACGGCCATTTCCACTATGGAGTCGGGTGTTTTTACCCCGTCGATTTTGCTGCCGTAGGTCCTCAATATTGTTACTTCATCTTCAAAACAGGGGTACCCGATCCGTACCTGTTCGAACCTGTCGGACAGGGTTTCGCTGATGCGTTCGGCACCGGCATACTCTTCCGGGTTTTCCGTTGCAACGACGATGGTGTCCACTTCCGCCGACAGGTCAAAGCCGGCAATGGTTGTGCTGCCTTCTTCCAGAACCTGCACCAGGGTGTTCTGGGTGCGCTGGGGCACGCGGTTGAGTTCGTCGATAAAAAGGATTTTACGGTGTGCTTTCTGTATTTTCCCCGGAGTAAAGGCCCTGGGGTCCTGAATGCCCAGCTTCATGGCACGCACGGGGTCCAAATCGCCCATAAGGTCTTCGGGCATCATTTCCGGCGAGCCCTGTATTCTCACAAAACGCTCTTCGCCCGGAACCCTGGTTTGCGCATGCTTTTTCTTGTTTTTGCAGTCCGGACAGACGGGATTTTCAGGAGCACAGTTGTATCTGCATTCGGCAACCGTCTTCATCGGCGGCAGAAGCGAGGCAATTTTTTTTGCAACCGTTGTTTTTCCGATTCCGGGTGGGCCTTCCAGGAGCAGGTGCCTGCCCGCCACCAGCACTGCCAGAATCGCTTCGCGGGTTGCGTCGTCGCAGAAGAACCCATCGAGCGGGTTCATTTTTTTTGCACGTGTTTTTAAAATCGCCTGCCGCAGTTCTTGTCTCAGTGTTGTCGGCATTGTGTGTACCCCTTTCCTGTTTCATGCACAGCGTGCATGTGTTTTGAGATGTGTGTGCAGGCTACTTCCAGGCTATAATCAGGCTGATGTTGGGTATATGAACGGCGTCCGTAACCTGCTGGTCAACAATATACTGATTGGGGAAATGGACATCCAGTATCTGTTTTATGTCTTTGAACATAAGCGGTTGCAGGCCGATTTTTCCGAAGATTCTGTCGTACCCGAACAGTTCGCCGGTATAATTGAAATAATCGCCCAGTACAACAATGTCGGCAATGCGTGCGATGTTTTCTATTGTTCGGTAGTTTGCATAGGTAAGCGTTGCCCGTTCATACATAAGCACCGGCGGCGTCACTTTGTGCAGCAAAATTTCAGGCGGCGGATTGGTAATATCCCACAGAGCGGTTTCCTGCTGAATATCGGGATAGTCGGCCTGCAGTTTGTCGATGTTTTCAAGCACGGTCTCGTGAGTGTCGGTAATAAACAGCGGCAGGAATGTTTTCTGCATGGTCATCTTTTCCAACATAACCGTGGTCAGATTAGCCCGGCCGGCCCCGGTCTCCAAAAAGGTTTTTACTCCGGCAAGGTGTGCCAGGCGCAGGGATATTTCAGTGATGGTTTCCCCCCACAGTTTATAAAACGGTGTTTGAGCTGCAGCAGCGAAAAGCTTTCCCAACCGTGGGTCATTCCAGTTGAAACCGCCCTGGTCCTCCATTTCCAGAACAATTCGAGCCCATTCATATTCAGTATGGAAAAATTCCGGAATGTCCTCAATCGGTACCGCTTCACCGGCTTCCATGCTGTTGGACAGTTCGGCCCAATGCCGCCACTGGGAAAGGTGTTCAAGCATAAAATCAATATATGTTTTTTGAAGGTCGCTGATTGTGCTCTGGATGTTCTCGGGTGTAATCATGAATGCCCCCTTTCTGTACTTGCATGAATATGAATTCATATTCAACGGTTTGCTGTAAAAAAGGGACCTGTTTCGTCCCTCGTATCACCAGGTGGTGCTCACTGACCGATTTTTTGCTGCGTATCAGCTCATCTTTTTGTGCAGATAAAACTGTCGATGAGTTGAATTATCGCTTCATGTGCATCGTTGGTGGAGTAGCCGATATCTTCGCCGCTGTAGGTTGTGAAAAAGAGACCATAGATGACCCGCTCAATTGCGCCGCACAGAACCTGCCGCTGCACACTTGGTTTCAGGGTTTTGCTGAAGACGCCCTTTTTTTGACCATGGGCCAGGATGTCGTCAATGGTTTTTATCAGGCTTTTATTCTCCAGAATAATCTTTTTCCTTTTTTCCTGCAGTTTTTTATCTTTTATCATAACGATATGCGGCAGTGCTTCGTTCAACACTTTTACGAGGTACAGCGCCTTCATGTCCTTGATAAGCAAGTCTTCAAAGTTATGCATAACCGTATAGAGTTTATCAAGGGGAGCAACTGCGGCGGTAAGGCTTTTTTTATTGCGGCTGTTGATGGTTTCGAGAAAAATGAGGATAATAGAGAGCAGCACGTCGAGCTTGTTGGCAAAGTATGAGTAGGTGAGTCCGGTTGAAATCCCGGCTTCTTTGGCTATTTCAGAAATAGTTGCGTACTGGTAGCCCTTTTCGGCGAAAACCTTGGTAGCACTTTCCAGAATGCGATGTTTTTTGTCGTCTTCCATGGAAAAAGGGCCTCAGGTATTAATATTGAATATGAATTCAAATTCACAATACGCTGTACTTCTCATTCTGTCAAGTAAAAAAAATAATACATAGTGCGGGGAGGGGAAAGGAACGCTCAATAAAAAAAGCGCTCTCGTGCGAGAACGCTTTTCGGCTGCCGTAGATTTAGGGTAACCATCTATTTTTTAGGCTTTTTTTCCGGCGGTTTTGTTTTTTTGCGCTGTACATGGGACCGGCCGAAAAAGCGGACCTGGATCTCTTCCTGTTCTTTATCGTCGGTTTTTATGGTGACGGTCCCCTTTGCCAGAGGCCGTGTATACGTCTCCGGCAGAATAAGTTTTACCAGATACTCTTTCCCCTCTTTAACGGTTTCAAGGGCTGTTTTAATTTCCTTTTCCGAGCTGGAGACGTCCAGGATTTTAAAAGGGGTGTCACCGGTTGCATTTACTTTAATCGTTTTTTCTACAGCTTTGCCCTTTTTAAGAGTCCCCAGGGAAACGTAATTCGGCTGGACTTTAATATTGCCGATAACTTCGCCGAAAACATAGACATTGATTTTGCCGGCTTTTTCATGATCGGTCGTAATGTTGACCCGTTCTCTGAAACGGCCCACCTTCATGCCCGGCAGTATGGTGATTTTAACCTGCTTTGCCTTGTTGTTCTGGTAGCCTTCGGGATTTGTTTCTACTTTAATAAAATCATTCTTTGATTTTACAGAGGTTATTTTCGCCTTGTCTTTTTCTTCTCCGGTCAGGGAAATGTACTTTGTAACGGTGGTGCCTTTTTTAACATGTCCGAAATTAAGCCGGCTCGGAGTAGTCGCTAGAAGAACCTGAACCGTAGCTATTACCTTCAGTTTAACGGTTTTCTGAGCCGGGTCATTGGTTTGAACCGTGATGGTTTTTTGGCTTTTTCCTCCCTTTGAACCGACCTTAAATGTAACGTCTATTTTTCCTTCCCCGCCCGGGGGAATTTCCTTGGCTGAGGCCAGGGCTGCGGTGCAGCCTCAGCCGGCCTTTACTTTTTCAATGAACAGGGTGTCCTCTCCGGTATTTTTGAAAGTGAAGGTATGTTTTAATTTAGCATTCTGAGGATGTTTTCCGAAATCGTGCTGCTTTTCATCAAACTGAATTTTCGGAGCCTTTTTTGCTGTGTCGGCTGCAGGGCTTTTGTCGGCACTGTATACCGGTGGGAATCCGGATATGCAGAGGACCAGCAGCGCAGCAAGAACTGTTTTGCCGATGTTCTTCAACAGATTCATGTGTAATCGCCTCCTTCTTTGTTGCTTACTCCAGCGTGTTACTTCTGTTATCTGTATCCTAGTTTTTGTAGCTGTATGTTAAAATATTCTAACATTGAATACATGATTTGTAAATTCTATTGTTTCCCCAGGAGGCCGTTGGAGAACGTCCATCTCCTGCGTTGCGCTCATCTTTCGTCACTGCAACGTACAGGCAAGTACGTCTCATGTTCAACAGGAAAAACAATAAATTGTAAGTTTTCCTGTTGAAAGGAATAAAACACATTCGTGCTTCATGTTTTCCCTTTCGAGGAAAACATGTCAACCGCTACGCGGTTGTTTATTGCCACCTCAGATTTTCGCGCGCCTTGTATCTGGACCTTCTCCAGCAGCCTCCTGTTTTAAGGTATCCGGCAGGCTTCTCGGTTTTCTCGATTGGAGAGGAAATCTTTTGGATTGACAAAATTTTGTGACGATATATATCTTGTATTCACAAGCACCTTTGCCGCGGATGAGCCGATATGCTGCAAGAGCCCCGTGGCAATGGTTTTTGCAAAAGACGTAGTCGGCGGAGACCATTACGTAAATGATAACACCATTCTGGAGGTTCACATGATGTTCATTACCCCTTTAAAATCCACAGTATCCCTGAAACGTATCATGGTTGTGTGTGCAAGCCTGTTAGTGCTTGGGCTGTCGGCCGGTCCGGCCTGGGCCGAAACCGACACAAACGAACTTGAGAATCGGGCTCTTCAGCTTATTGAAGCGTCTTCCGAACAGCTTGCCGCACTTGGAGGAACTGATCTTTCGGCAAGGGTGGAGGCGGCCCCGCTGCCGGATTTTTTCAAAACAAGCATACTGCAAGCACTTGAGGTTGCCGCACTTAACATCGGCCCGGAAGAAAAAGCAGCCCTGCTGGTTGAAACGACCGGTGCCAATTGTAATGATCTGCTCTATGCCACGGCTGTTGCCATTGCAATTGATATTTTTATCGACGATTTCATTTTTAATATTCCCTTTATCGAGCTTGCCGGCAATATCCTGGCCGCCGCAACGGTATTATGTTTCCTGGGTATTATTTAACGGTTGGTAGAAAAGGAGGATAGGATATATGGCCTTTTCAATACAATACGCAGCACTCATCATCGCAATTGTGTTTGCCGTTGCATCATGCAGCGACGAACAGTCGATAGAAACCCCTGAAGGCACGTTAAGCGTTCAGGAAGACGGCAGCGGTATCAGCGTAACCAGCCAGGACGGCTCAGTGGTCATTAAGGGCAATGAAAATGCAGGGCACATCAAGATCACAACCGAAGACGGCGATGATATTGAAGTAGCCTATAATAAAGATACTCTTACAAAGGATTTCCCGGTGGACATCCCCATATATGAGCCGTCGGACATTGTTATGAACCAGGTGTTTAAGGGTGGTCAAAACGCTATGGCCACATTAAGCACCGGTGATGCACCCGCAAAGGTCGCCGCATTCTACAAGAAAACTTTACAGGAAAAGGGATGGGCTGTCGGCGGTGAAATGAGCGTGGGCGGTATGGTGATGCTGCAGGGCAAGAAGGGATCGGCGCACCTGAACCTGAGCATCATGCCGGAGTCTGGAGCAACCAAAATCAATATTGCCAAGACCACCGGTGAAGGATAGGAGACTGCCGGAGAATACCCATCTATCCCGATCATATCGGGATTGCGCTCCAAAAACGTTTTTTGTTTTCTGTAAAAATATAAAAGCCGGGCTCAAAGAGCCCGGCTTTTATATGTGAAATGTTTGCTGCCCAACGTTTGAGGAAAGGGCCTATTTTTTAAATACAGCGCCGGTACTTGCCGAGGTAACCATTTGGGAATAGCGGTATGCATAGCCGGATGTGACTTTTGGTTCAGGCGCCTGCCAGGCTTTTTTACGCCGGTCCAGCTCATCATCATCAACCTGCAGAGTAATGCTTTTCGCCGGGATGTCGATCGCTATGGTGTCGCCGTCCTGTACCAGGGCAATGGGGCCGCCGTCGGCGGCTTCAGGGGAAATGTGGCCGATGGCGGCGCCCTTTGTTCCGCCGCTGAAACGTCCGTCGGTAATCAGTGAAACGTCCTTGTCAAGGCCCATGCCCACAATTGACGACGTGGGGGTCAGCATTTCGCGCATGCCGGGACCGCCCTTCGGGCCTTCATAGCGTATAACGACAACATTTCCGGGTTTGATCTTGTTGCCGAGGATATCCGCCACCGCCTCCTCCTCGGAATTAAACACCCGGGCGGTACCGGTGCTGGTGAGCATTTCCGGCGCAACGCCGGACTGTTTTACAACACATCCGTCAGGGGCAAGGTTGCCTTTCAAAACGGCAATGCCGCCCTCGGGGCTGTGGGGTGTATCGATGGATTTAATAACGTCGCCGTCGCGAACAGCAGCAGTCTTAAGGCTTTCGCCCAGAGTTTTTCCTGTTGCAGTCATGCAGGATTCATCAATGAGTCCTTTCTTCGACAGCTCTTTCATGACCGCCATAATGCCGCCGGCCGTATCAAGATCCTGGATATGATTGGGGCCTGCCGGGCTTAAGGAGCACAGGTGAGGGGCCTTTTTGCTGACCTCGTTAAAAACATCGAGGCTGAGATCAACGCCTGCTTCATGTGCGATAGCCGGAACATGCAGGACCGTATTGGTGGAACAGCCAAGGGCCATATCAACGGCAATTGCATTGCGAAACGCAGCAGGTGTTGCAATGTCGCGGGGCTTGATGTCCCTGGTTACAAGATCCATAATCTGCATCCCCGCCTTTTTAGCCAGGCGTATGCGGGCCGCCTGTACGGCCGGAACGGTGCCGTTCCCGGGGAGCCCCAGGCCGAGTGCTTCGGTAAGGCAGTTCATTGAGTTTGCCGTAAACATACCGGCACAGGAGCCGCAGCCGGGGCAGGCGGTATCTTCAAGGTCTTTCAGTTCATCCTCGGTAATCCGGCCGGATGTAACGCCGCCTACGCCTTCAAAGACCGTGATCAGATCGATTTTTTTATCACCCTTGTAGCCGCTCATCATGGGGCCCCCGCTTATGAAAACCGCGGGAATGTTGAGCCGGAGGGCCGCCATCAGCATGCCCGGTATTATTTTGTCGCAGTTTGGAATTAAAACCAGACCGTCAAAAGGATGCGCAATAGACATAACCTCCACCGAATCGGCAATCAGTTCGCGGCTGGCCAGGGAGTATTTCATGCCCTCATGATTCATGGCAATGCCGTCACAGACCCCGATGGTGGGGAACTCAATCGGCGTGCCGCCGGCCATTCTGATGCCGGCCTTTACCGCTTCGGCGATTTTATCCAGGTGAATATGCCCGGGAACGATCTCATTGGCTGAGTTGACCACGCCGATCATCGGACGCTGTATTTCCTCGTCGGTATATCCCATAGCTTTAAAGAGAGAGCGGTGGGGGGCTTTCTCAACACCTTTTTTCATTTTGTCGCTACGCATAACATCCTCCAAAAACAAAGTTAATCCGGATTGAAATTGATAAGACCACTAATGATTAATCAAAGCGATTTTTTTTGCAACTAATTTCAGAATTTAACAGCTTGACAGAGTGTTTTGATAAGGTAACATATGTATACCTTCAGAGCTTGTCTTTAACGAGTGTTTCTTGTTTGGAATAATCCATGGCCGAAAAGCTGACAGTTAAACAGAAAAGAGTGCTGGCCTTTCTTAAGAAATACGTGCGCCGGCACGGCTACCCGCCAACGGTGCGGGAAACGGCGGAGCATCTGGAGCTGGCCGGGCCAAACAGCGTGAAGAAGTATCTGGATATTCTTGAACGCAAGGGCTATATACGACGATCGCCCAGGAGTTCCCGGGCGATCGATATTATCGATGAACCCAAAAGCGGTGAAACCCGCACCCTGCCCATCGTCGGCACGATTCGGGCCGGTGAACCGCTCCTTGCCGTGGAGAATATCGAAGATACCATTGCCCTGGATGCCGTACTTGTACGATCTGAGGGCATGTTTTTATTGCGGGTACAGGGCGACAGCATGATAGACGCTCATATTCTGGACGGTGACCTTGTTTTGGTTCGGCCCCAGGCCACCATTGAGCAGGGACAGATTGCGGCTGTGCTGGTGGGTGACGAAGCAACCGTAAAATACTTTTTCAAGGAAGGAAAAAGTATCCGGCTCCAACCGGCCAACCCGGCCCACCAGGCCCTTGTGATAAATGAACAGGAAAAGGAAATCCGTATTATCGGGAAAGTCGAGGGAATCGTCCGAATGTTTGATTCCCCGTGACGGGAACATATTCGAAAAGAAAACGTCATTCTGTGAGAGGTATACACCATGGACGTGTTTGACGCCATTACCCGCCGGCTCAGCTATCGAGGGGTGTTTCAAGACAAACCGGTTCCCCGGGTGGACCTCAGGCGCATTGTGCAGGCGGGCCTCCAGGCCCCGTCGGGCAAGAACCTGCAGAGCACAACGTTTGTTATTGTCGACGATCCGGAACTGGTAAACATGATGAATGCCCTGCATCAATCCAATGTCGCCATGCGGCAGGCCCGGGCTTTTATTGCATGTGTTATTGATAAAGATCCTGAGCCGGTGTATCATGGGCATTCGTTTCAGATCGAAGATTGTGCCGCCGCAGTAGAAAATATCCTGCTGGCGGTAACGGCCCTGGGATATGCAACCGTGTGGATTGACGGCTGGTTGCGGCTGGAAGACCATGCAGAGCGTATCGGGAAAGCCCTGGATCTCCCCCGGGAAAAAATTATTCGCGTTCTGCTGCCGATCGGCATCCCGGAGGAGGTTGTGCCGCGCAAAGAGAAAAAGCCGTTTGAAGAGCGGGCCTGGTTCAACAGCTATAAAAGGTGATGGGTTGCCACGGGAGGCCACCCGTCTGCGGCAGTCCGTCTTTTGAAGCGTTATTTCGGCATCTTCTCCCAGGCTGCTGTTTTATCCTGAGCCCGACCTGGGTGACATATGTGGTGTACACCGGGTATACTCCACGGCATTTTTTGCTTCTGAGTTTGTTTTGTTACGATCCCTGTTTTCCCCGCCGATAGTGCCCTCTGTTCAGGGCCATGTGTTTTCAGATGGATTATATCAAAATATATCAAAATTTATATTGATTTTTATAGCTTTTGATAATAAAAACAATGCAATACTACTATTTATTCGCTTACCGGGAAAATTCATGCCCCAGATACAGGCCGAATCACACAACTCAAACAGAGCAGTGACAGATACTGCCCCGACCCGACGGGATTTTTTGATGAGGACCGATGTGCGGGTGGGTATCGTGCTGGTTTCTTTGCTGGTGTATGTCATCCTGTTCATAGGCATTGCCCAATCGTCGGGTTCCGGGATGGCGATGGCGGTTATCCTGCCGGTTTTTGCCGTAGCGGTTCTTTTCGGATTTGTGCCGGGGATCGTGGCCGGGGTGTTGGGAACGCTACTGAATTACAGTATGTGCCTGGTTATCGGCGCCGACTTCCTGGAAAACATTGTTTCACAGGGCGGCGGAGTTATGGGCATTTTCGGTATCGTCCTGATCGGCGGTATTATGGGATATATGCGTAACCTCGCCTTGCGGGTTCAACATGAGTTGACCGAACGGCAGCGCGCCGAGGAGCAACTCGGGCAGGTCCTCTCCGAGGTGCAGAAGACAAAAGAAGAGCTTGAAAATTTGATTGAAGCGTCCCTTGATCCCATTATTATCGGTGACCGGGATGGGAGGATCAGACGGCCCAATAAAGCTTTTTTAAAGCTGGTCGGATACAGTGAGGAAGAAGTCGCCGGTAAAATGATGCATGAATTAGCAACACCTTCCGATGGGGTCTATGAATCCACCATGGGCGAACCGGTAACCATCGGCGAGGATTTTTACGATCAGTCAAAAAAGGCTATTGAACGGCTTTTTGAGGACGGACGGATTTCCGACTGGTTTACCTATGTGCTCAATAAAGAGGGTAAAGTTGTTCCGGTCATTGAAAACGTTGTGTTTTTGTGTAACGACGAGGGCGAGGTGACCGCCACGCTGGGTATTATCCGCGATATCACCCAGCAGCAAAAAAACGAGACCGACCTGCGCATGGCAAAGGAAAATCTGGAGAACCTGATTGAGACCTCGCTGGACCCGATCATTATCGGCGACAGCAAAGGTACCATTTTGCAGCCGAACAAAGCGTTTCTCGACCTGTTGGGGTATCCCCCGGAAGAGGTCAAAGGAGCGCCATCGAGCACATTTGCCGTAACCGAACCGGGCACCTACGATTCCACCGCCGGCGAAAAGGTTCTGATTGACGAAGCGTTTCTGCAGGAACAGCAAGAAAGTATTGCACAACTGCTGGCTGAAGGGAAGCTGTACAACTGGTTCGGATACTATGTCAGGAAGGACAAGAAAGTCGTCCCGGTAACCAGGAATATCGTTTTTGTGCATAGCGAAAACCGCAGGGACCACCTTGCATTCGTTATCATTCATGATGTGACCGAGCAGCGGCGTTCGGAACTTGAAATTATCCATACCAAGGAAAATCTGGAACAGGTCATTGAAACCTCACTGGATCCTATCATTATTACAGACAGGGAAGGTATAATCGTCCGGGCCAATAATGCCTTCCACCAGATGCTGGGGCATGATGCGGCCGATGACGTTGCCGGCAGGCCCTTGCACGACTTTACCGTACTGCAGGAAGGCACTTTTCGGTCTGCCAGTGGAGAAGATGTTGTTATAGATGCCTGTTATTTTACCCGCAATGAAGAAGAACTGAACCAGTTGTATGCCGACGGCAAGCTGTCGGACTGGGAAGGCTATTATCGCAACGCGGACGGCAAGCTGATCCCGACCGTGCAGAACGCCGTTTGTCTGTATGATGACAAACGGCAAATGACCGGCATTTTTTGTATTCTGCGCGATATCACCGAGCAACGCAAGGCGGAACTGGCCCTGATCAGTTCAAAGGAGGCCGCAGAAGATGCCAACCAGTCGAAAAGTGCGTTTCTGGCTAATATGAGCCATGAAATCCGCACCCCGATGAACGGCGTTATCGGATTTACGGACATGCTGCTGGAAAGCAGCCTCAATGACGAGCAAAGAGACTACGCCCGCACCATTAAACGTAGCGGCGAGGCCCTGCTCTCCCTGATAAACGATATCCTGGATTTTTCTAAAATTGAAGCCGGAAAGATTACGCTGGACAGTGTCGACTTTGATGTTGAAATGCTGGCCTATGATGTGTGTGAGCTGATCCGACCCCGGATACCGGTCAACCAGGTTGAGATTCTCTGCCGCATCGGCGACAATCTTCCGGCCCGGGTTAAGGGCGACCCCCACCGCTACCGGCAGGTTCTGGTCAACCTCATGGGCAATGCCGCAAAGTTTACGGCCCAGGGCGAAATTGAGCTCAGCATGGACATTGAGGAAGAGGAAGATGAACGGCTTATGATTCATACCCGGGTTCGTGATACGGGAATGGGTATTCCGGAGGAAAAAGTCGATACTATTTTCGATGTATTTCAGCAGGCCGATTCATCAACAACCAGAAAGTTCGGGGGAACCGGTCTGGGCCTTTCGATTTGCAAGCGCATAGCCCTGCTGATGGGGGGTGATGTCTGGGTTGAGAGTATGGAAGGGGAGGGCAGCACATTTCATTTTGTTGCCTGGCTGCATCAGCCGGACAGCAAGGATTTCAAACGTTTGGCCCCGGTGGGCCTGGAAAACCGCAGGGTACTCATCAGTGACGACAACCTGCATAATCTCGAGATTCTGGCCCATCATCTGGAATTTGCCGGGATGAAGGTGACGGCTTTTTCCGAGGGGCCGAAGGCTCTGGAAGCAATTATTGCGGCGTCCCGTTCTGATACGCCTTTTGATATCTGTGTACTGGACATCAGGATGCCCGGCATGGACGGCTATACAGTGGCCCGGCGGGTTCGGTCTGAAGTAGGAGACCACCTGCCCCTGCTTGCCTTCACCTCTTCAACGGAGGGCGGTGCAAAAAAATGCCTGGCGTGCGGCTTCGACGGATTTCTTCCCAAACCGATTAAACGTGAAAAGCTTTTTAATATGATGGCACGCCTCATGGGGGAAGCACGGCAGGATACCGTCCACAGGGCGCACAAACAGCGAATTGTTACCCAGCACTCCATGCGGGAGGAAGTAAAACATTCGGCCTCCATACTGCTGGCGGAGGATAATCCCGTTAATCAAAAGCTGGCGGTTAAGCTCCTGGAAAAAGCCGGGTATGCCGTCGATGTGGCGGCAAACGGCAAAGAAGTAATGGAGATGTATGAAGCCGATCCCCACAAGTATGATATTATTCTTATGGACATTCAAATGCCGGAGATGAACGGCATTGATGCAACGCTCATGTTGCGCGAAAAAGGGTTTGATACGGTGCCGATTGTTGCAATGACCGCCAATGCCATGAAGGGCGACCGTGAAAAGTGCCTGGATGCCGGCATGAACGACTACATATCCAAACCCATTAAACGCGAGGTGGTGTTTGATATGCTCCAGAAATGGGTTATGGAAAAAATATAGAAGAAATCCGGCGGGATGTCGATGTGTACGACCGTGTCATTCGGATTATTGACTTCATGAAAAAATTTGGTACTATTGAGGTGATTGTATGTGTCGGTGGTTTGAAGATGAGCCACTATTGTAACAGGCACTATTTTACCAGACTGAGGACCTGAAATGGAAGGCACAAAAGTTCGCGGAAGCCGGGTTGTCGACTCAATTATAGATTTTCTTATTGATATTCCCCTCTTTGATGAGCTGCATTCGACGGAACTGAAAATCGTTGCGCGCCAAATGAACCTCATCGAGGTCAAACGAAATGATGTGGTATTTAAAGAGGGTGATAAAGGCAGTTATATGTGTTTTGTGGTCGACGGTATCCTGGATGTGATCAAACAGACCGCCGCCCGCAAAGAAGTCGTCATCAGTTCACTGGCCCGGGGCCGATCAATCGGAGAAATGTCCGTTATCGATAATTTTCCCCGGTCGGCATCTGTGCGTGCCCGTACCAAGGTAACCTTGGTTGTTTTGACCCGGGAAGGTTTCGACGCGATTTTACAAAGCCATCCCCAGATAGGTATCAAAATTCTCAAAGGCATTGCCCGCCTCCTCAGCATGAATCTCAGGAAGACGTCCAGTCAGTTGGCCGATTTTATGCTACCCATAAATAATGAATAGTTCAGGAATCCCGCCATTTCTGAGGTTTTTGTTCGGGCAGCTGTATCACTGAAAGAAATTCAAAAAAATCATAAGACGCAAGCGCCTCCTCCTTTTCTTTGCGCGCCAAAGAAAAGGAGGCAAAAGAAAGGCGCCCTGCAGCTTGTCCCGCCTTGGCAGGCGAGATACCCTCGCGGCACGCTTTCAGTCGGCGGGTCAACAAACTCGCCCCTGAAAAGCAGGGCTCAAACATGTCGACCCTTCTCTCCTCCTGAAATCGCTGCACTCGGCTGCGTTGCAAAGGGTTTAACAAAGCCCGTAATTAATCAACTGTAAAACTTTTTAAATCAATGCTGCATGTGCTACGGTAGAAATTTACAAGCACTCCTTTGGGTGCTTCATAAAGTCTCTATGGGCAAGGAAAATTATTTACGGCCCATCTTCAAAATCGAAATTTTCCACCGGTCAACTTAATCATTATAGTCCGGCCATATTGACTTGCCGGCGGGTCTTTGATATGTATTCTGCAATATCCCAGCACTATACAGTATAATGGAGTGTGCATGATTGTCGGTGTTTTGAAAGAAATCAAGGACAATGAAAACAGGGTTTCCCTTACCCCGGAAGGGGCTCGGGTTTTGGTGCAGGACGGGAACCGGGTCGTGATAGAAAGCGGTGCGGGGACGGGAAGCGGTATTTCAGATGAGGCTTTTTCCGCTGCCGGGGCCGTTACGGCCGGGTCGGCTGAAGAGGTGTGCAATCAGGCAGAGCTGGTACTGAAAATCAAGGAGCCGCTCCCTGTCGAATATACACGGTTCAGGCCGGACCAGTTGCTGTTCACCTTTTTTCACTTTGCTTCATCAAAAGAGCTCACCGCGGCCATGATGAAACAGGGGGTTACGTGTATAGCCTATGAGACGGTCCAGGAAGACGACGGCCGCGTGCCGCTGCTGGCGCCCATGAGCGAAGTGGCCGGTAAAATGGCCTCCCTGGTTGCCGCCAATTACCTGGCACGGCCGGTTGGGGGAAAGGGGGTTCTTGCCAGTGCGGTGGGTCAGGTGAAACCTGCGGTGTTTGTGATACTGGGGGGCGGTAATGCGGGCAGGGCCGCGGCAGGCATTGCCCTGGCCATAGGGGCCGAGGTGTATATAATCGAACACGATGAACGCCAGAGAGAGCGACTGTCAAACCTTTTCCCGGGTGCCCGGGTTCTGTCTCCAGATCCTGAAACGATCGCAAACCGTGTGAGCAAAGCCGATGCCGTGGTCGGTACGGTGCACGTGCCGGGGAGGCGGGCGCCGAAGCTGGTAACGCGCGACATGGTTGCCGCAATGGAGGACGGTTCGGTGGTTGTCGATGTGGCCATCGACCAGGGGGGGTGCTTTGAAACGAGTCGGCCGACATCGCATTCCGAACCCATCTATGTGGAGGAAGGCGTTATTCATTACTGTGTAACCAATATGCCGGGTATCTTCCCCCGCACAGCAACAGCCGCCCTGACGTCGGTAACCCTGCCGTATGTACGTCTGCTGGCCCGGGATGGAGAGGCGGCATTTGAAAACCAAGCATTGCTGCACGGGTTGAATATTTACAGGGGGAAGGTCACCAATCGTTCCGTGGCCGAAGCTCACGGACTTGAGTATACCGATGCCCGGGAACTGCTGCCGGGTTTGTAGCCGGTTGCGTATTACCGGATTGATCCGGGCCGAGAACCTTTACTAATCTATCTCAAAGAGGAGATATGCGCGCATGGAAACACTTGATAAGCTGTTTCAGGTGATCAACAGTTTTGTCTGGGGGCAGTATATGCTGATGCTGCTGGTCGGGACCGGCTTCATCCTGACCATTGTACTGCGGTTTATCAATATTCGAAAACTGTTCTATGCGGTGACGCTTGTCTTTAAGCCGGTTAAAAAGAAGGATGCCGAAGGAGACATCAGCCCCTTCCAGGCGCTGACAACCGCTCTGTCGGCCACGGTGGGTACGGGAAATATTGCCGGTGTCGCCACCGCCATAACCCTTGGCGGACCCGGTGCTATTTTCTGGATGTGGGTGTGCGCCTTTTTCGGGATGGCCACAAAATACAGCGAGGCGGTTCTGGCCGTTAAATACCGGAAGCATCTGCCCGACGGCACGATCTGCGGCGGACCCATGCAGTATCTTACCCAGGGGCTGGGCTTGCGCTGGCTCGGTATGGTGTTTTCCTTTTGCGGCGCAATCGCGGCGTTCGGAATCGGCAATATGGTGCAGTCCAATTCCGTGGCGCTTGCAGTAAAAGAGGCCTTCGGGGTGCCCAGCTATGTAACGGGTCTGACGCTGTGTTTTTTTGCGGCAATCGTTATTATCGGCGGCATTAAAAGAATCGGGAGTGTGACCGGCAAAGTGGTGCCGCTGATGGCCATGTTTTATCTCTTTTTCGGACTGCTCATTTTGGTATTGAATATCGACCGGGTGCCCGGAGTTATTCAGTTGATATTTACCCACGCATTTACGCCGTGCGCGGCGGGCGGCGGCTTTGCAGGCGCCGCGGTAGCCCAGGCATTACGATTCGGGTTTGCCCGGGGCGTGTTTTCCAATGAAGCGGGGCTGGGAAGCGCCCCCATCGCCCATGCCGCAGCTAAAACCGACAGCCCGGTCCGGCAGGGGCTGATTTCCATGACCGAAGTTTTTATCGATACCATTGTTATCTGCTCAATAACAGCCTTTGTTATTCTCCTGTCCACCGATGTATGGCAAAGCGGCATGACAAGCTCCAGCCTGACCGCCCATGCTTTTGAAACCTTCCTGCCCGGGTTCGGCAAGTATATCGTGGCCGTGGGTCTGTCGTTTTTTGCCTACTCAACCCTTATCGGGTGGTCATATTACGGTGAAGAGTGCATCGAGTTTCTTTTCGGAATCAAAGCCCGCAGCCCCTACCGGCTGTTTTTCTGCGTGCTGATCGTATTCGGGTCATTTATGAAGGTTGATCTGGTCTGGAACTTTTCAGATGCCATGAACGGATTGATGGCGATACCCAATCTCGTCGGTCTGCTGGGGTTGAGCTATGTTGTTTATCAGGAGACGATGAAGTATTTCAATCAGAAATAGGAGGCTGCCGTAAAACACGCCTCTGCTTTGTTGCACTACATCCTTAGTAATGCTTCTAAACCCACGGCTTTCAGCCGTGCGACCCGAATAGCTTTTAGCAATTCGGAGAGAATACTTTTATAAGACGCTACGCGCCTTCTCCCCCTTTTCTTTGCTCGCTCCAAAGAAAAGTAGGCAAAAGAAAAGGCGCCCTGCAACTTGTCCCGCCTTAACAGGCGGGATACCCTCGCGGCACGATTTCAGTCGGCGGGTCAACAAACTCGCCCCTGGAAAACGGGGCTCAAACATGTCGACCCTTCTCCGCTCCTGAAATCGCTGCACTCGGCAGCATTGCAATGGGATTAAGAAAGCCCGTAACTAATCAGCAGTACATTCTTTTACTCATAAATGCTGCTTATTTTATTGTAAAGATTTTTTGGAGTGCTTCCTAGTGATTACTCGTTGAGGCGTACAAACAAGTACGCCTCACTCCTCAGGATTTCGCGCGCCTTGTATTTGAACCTTCTCTGGCATCCCCCTGGTTCGAGCTTTTTCGGCGACTTTTAGCTGGGTTTTTTGAGAAATGTGCAGGAAGTGTTATGACAGGCGGGTCAGCGCATCGGTGTCGCCTGTTATGTTGATCTCTCCCAGGTTGCAGGGGCCCATGCCCTGTCGGGCGGCGAGGCTGATGTGTCCGATGGAAGCGGGTGAGCGTTCAAGAATGGTCGTGCCGACGGCATCGACGGCAACCGGGTTATAGCCGGCGATGATGAGGTCCAGCCGTGAAGGCGA
>JANQGV010000007.1 GCA_028282925.1 Thermodesulfobacteriota bacterium | reverse complement strand
GTTATTTAAAGCCGGGGACCGCAGTCACCCAAGGCCGCGGGGTTGTGAATCAGGGGAAACCACAACCAACCCGGCTTAATTTTAAAACCAAACTATGATGGAATTTGCTGAACATGATATAGCTACAAATAACGATAACCCGAAACACGGGTTCCGGTCGTTGGGCGAATTTGCATTGTGCGTAACGAAGGCTTCTTTTCCGGGTGAAGATGTAGACAATAGATTAAAATTAAGTAAGCCGAAAATTTGCGGAGATTGCAGGTATTATAAATCAAGGGGCCACTGCACGTTTCAACCGATACCCGTATCTGAACATACTACACGGCGCACAGAGGCTTGTGTATACGGGGAATTAAAAATTGACAAATAATTTAAAGAAAGGCGCAATGACATATCCACATCACAACGAACTAACACCCGCTGAACACGAACGGTTATCTATATTGATAGAAGAGTGTGGCGAAGTAATACAGGCAATAGGAAAGATAATGAAGCATGGGTATAATTCAACGCATCCCGAAACATCAGTAACAAACAGGGATACACTTGAGACAGAAATAAGTCATGTACTTTTTGCTGTGAATTATATGATGGACAGGGGCGATATCGATGCCGTTAAAATTGCAACACATCACTTGGAAAAAAAGGAAGCTATTAAACCGTACTTACACCACCAATTTGAGTCATGAGCCGATCCGAATGTAAAAAATGCCGTAATAAAACAAGTGTACCTGTTACAGGTATTTGGCGCGGTGATGAGTTTATAAACGGGCCTTTTTGCCCCAGTTGTTACAGGTCGATTTCGGCTTTGATGGATAGTGGTTATACCGCTATACAGGCTCAATCATCAACACCCGATCATATTACACCTACACCGAACAAGAAAAGACATTGTGTTATCAGTAAAGGTTGGTTTTGCCTGAAGGAAGGCCGGAAAGTTCTCGGAAAAAACAGTGCGTATGTCTATAAAGGAGGAAAAAAAATCAGGATCGGGGTTTTTTCTGATCGGTTGGAAGCCATAAAAGCAGCAATACGAGAAGCGAAAAAAGAAGGCGTATACAACGCCACAGCATCAGAAAGATGGTTGCAGAAAGAGCATATTAACATGATGGATTTGGTATAATGATAAAAAGAAAGAGGCTACCGAAACTTTATCGGGTTTGAGATCAACCCGGAATACTGCGAGATAGCCCGGAAGCGGATTGGGGTAATAACGAGACAAGGCAAGCTTTTTGAACCGGCATGATCTACTACAACGAAATTGACAAGAAAAAAGCATTATGGCTGAAAGAACTGATGGCCGCCAGCGTGATTGCTTGGGGCGATATTGACACAAGGAGCATCGAGGATGTCAAACCAGATGAGCTTTTTCCCTACACTCAGTGCCATTTCTTCGCCGGCATTGGAGTCTGGAGCTACGCTTTGCGACAAGCCGGATGGCCGGATGACAGACCTGTCTGGACAGGATCATGCCCATGCCAGCCTTTCTCACCGGCTGGCAAAGGAGAAGGGTTTGTTGACGCACGACACCTCTGGCCAGCTTGGGAATGGCTCATCCGGCACTGTAAACCTATCACGATTTTTGGTGAACAAGTTGCGGATAAGGGCGGTCTTGCTTGGCTCGACCTTGTACAAGCTGACTTTGAAAATCAGGGTTACTCCTTTGGGGCGACGGATTTATGCGCTGCGGGCTTCGGGGCGCCGCACAAACGGCAACGACTATACTTTTTGGGCTACGACAACCAAAACGGACAGCAGAGGGCCGGAGGACGTGCAAAGAAAAAGAACACGGGACATGAAGAATGGCCTGACGCTGAACGACCTTGCAGCAATGGCTCTTGCTCCTCAACCCACGCCAACAGCACATCCGGCAAACGGGACTCCAGAGGCTTTTCTGGAAAGAAAAAGAAAGGCTGTTGCACAGGGCAGCAAGATGGGAATATCACTGACGGATATTCAGATGGTGGCGCAGTTGGCCCTACCAATGGATGGTGGCGCAAGTGTGACTGGATACCGCACAAAGACGGGAAATATCGGCCAGTTGAACCCGGCACTTTCCCGCTGGTTGATGGGACTCCCGCCCGTGTTCTGCGAGTGCGCTGTTACGGCGATGCGATTGTTGCTCCGGTAGCCACCGAATTTATAAAAGCCTCGATCGAGGTGATAGAAAACCTTACCCAACCTTAGACATGAGCAAAAACCATGCAAGAATTGATGGGATGGTCACCAGGGATGATGTGGAGGTGATGATTTCCATACATTCGGGACTTCAGGGCGTAAGCGCCCCACGCTATACATTTTCTTTTATTGCTGACAGTGAAAACGAGGCGGAAATGCTTCGTCAGCAGATAGAAGAGTCCATATGTGAGCATAATGAGTATGTGGCTGCAAACCCTTTTGCCTATCTGGAAAGCCCCGAAATTAGCAAGCTCAAGAAGCGCTTAAACGAAGAATGGGACGGAAGGAATCATTGCTGGAAATAAAAAAAAGTGAGTGATGAATATTCAGACTATGGCGGACGTTAAATGTTCTTATTGTGGCACAGGGTTAGAGATTATCAATGATGACGGTTTTGGCCTTGAAGAAGACCGTATTTATGAACAGGAGTGCTTTGCTTGTGGTAAAGTATTTGCATTCAGATCATCAATAAGCGTTTCTTACCAGGCATGGCAAGCAGATTGTCTTAATGGTGGTTCACATGATTACAAGCCCTCAATAACATTTCCGAAAAAGTATACAAAAATGGTGTGTCAGGTTTGTGTGCATCGTCGCAATCCTACAGAGGCAGAGATATCAAAGATGAACCTTTTGAGTTGAAAATATTATGAAATTTATAGTTACATCAGTTCTGATTCTTTTTCTTTCAGGGTTTACGACAGGTAATAAAATCGTAGATCAAGAGATACAAAGAGTTAAAAATATGGGGTACGATATTCCTACCCCGGCAGCAATCGGTTTTGCAAAAAAACCCTATTACAATCGCGCAACTGATAAAATAGTTTTTCCCAACACTGAAAAAACATTGGAAGAGTGGCCAGATAAATTATGGAGGGACAAACATTCAGGCAATTATTATAATTCTGCAATACATCCCCACGACGGATATATTCCTTCGTATACCAGGCATGAACTTGCTCACTTGTTTGAGGCAAGAAATCATATTTTCACAGACGGGAAATGGTTCGATATTTTGAGAAGAATTGATATAAAAAATGATATATCAGAATACGCGGCAACAAACGAACGGGAAGCATTTGCAGAGGCATTTGCAATGTATACTTCTCCATTATACGGCACAAAAATTAAACGGTTACCGCATATAGTTGAACAGTATCTTGAGAGTTTGAAATCAATAA
>JANQGV010000263.1 GCA_028282925.1 Thermodesulfobacteriota bacterium | reverse complement strand
AAACTCGCCCCTGAAGAACGGGGCTCAAACATGTCGACCCTTATCTCCTCCTGAAATCGCTGCACTCGGCTGCGTTGCAATGGGATTAAGAAAGCCCGTAACTTATCAACGGTAAAAACTTTTAGTAATCAATACTGCATATATCAGTGTAGTGCTTGTCAGGCTCTCATATGCTTGTGCTTCATAAGGCCATGCCTTTTTAGGCATGGGTCATTACTATTAATTAAAAGGAAAGCCACGGATGCAATATAAACCATGGCTTTGTGAATTTAAAAAGTATAGTGTAATTATTGTCTGTTGTCAAAGAATTATGTCGGCGGTAGCGGCTTGTAAACAAAGCTATTTCAGCAGGTTAAAGAGGGGTTGACGGACAGGTTGTTTTTATGTGCTGATCTGTATATAGTAGGTTATTGCAGGTATTTTCTCAGGACAAGAAACCATGCACATAGTGCTTATCTATCCTCCGCCGTGGAAAATCGCGGTACCCGGCGAAGTGCTCAGCGATCACTCGGAAGGCCCGCCGGTAGGGCTGGATAGTGCTCGGTGTTTAAGCGGTGATATTCTGAACATCCCCTACGGCCTGCTCAGCCTGGCGGCCCAGGCCCGGGCCGCAGGCCACAGCGTTACCGTTCTCAACCTGTTTGCCTTTGCCTGGCAGGACATCAAACGCATATTGGAGCATTATCCGGCAGACCTTTTCGGGCTTTCCTGCTTTACCTCCAACCGGCGCGGCACCCTGTATGTATCCCACCTGATCAAGAAGCTTTACCCGGATGCCCATGTTTCCGTGGGCGGCCCCCATGCAAGCGCATTTCCTGTTGAGATGCTTCAGCATTGCGAAGCCCTTGATACGGTGGTTGTCGGTGAGGGGGAGGAAACATTTGCGGAGCTTATCGGTCGCCTTGAAGAAGGTTTCGCAGTTTCGGGGATTGCCGGCAGTGTCTGGCGCGAAGGCGGCACTATTACAGCAGGTCCGCCGCGCAAACGCATAGCCAAGCTCGACCGCCTGGTGCCGCCCTTCGATCATTTTAACGAATACATTCTTCTGACCTCGCGGGGCTGCCCCTGGGACTGCACCTTTTGTGCTTCCACCTGCATGTGGGGCCGGGCCCACCACTACCACTCCGCCTCCTATGTGCTGGACATGCTGGAAACCATTGTAAACGGCAACGGACAGAAGGCGGTGGCCGTTAAGGATGAAACGTTCACCGACAATCGCGAACATGTGTTCAGCATCTGCCGGGGTATCCGGGAGCGGGGCCTGAATTTTATCTGGAGCTGCGATACCCGGGCCGACCGGCTGGACGAGGAGCTGCTGGCGGCCATGCGATTGGCCGGCTGCCAGCGTTTGAGCCTGGGTGTTGAATCTGCATCGCCGAAAATACTTGCAAGCCTCAATAAGCGCAGCAGCCCGGAAGAGGTGCGCCGGGCAACGGCCCTTGCCAAACAGTTCGGTTTTCAGATCAGGTTTTATATGATCGGCGGGAGCCGGGGCGAAACCAGGCAAACCCTGCAGGAGAGCATCGATTTTGTACAAAGCGTGAAACCGAGCCAGGCAGTGTTCAGCCCGTTTACCCTGTTCCCGGGTACCCGGGATTTTGCCCTGGCGGAACAGGACGGGAAAGTTTCGCGCAACCTTTTTTTTACGAGCGATTTTTTTGAACTCAACCCCCTGCTGTTTGAAGACCGGCAGGGCGATGCGGGGTATATTCTTTCCTGGCTTATTCAGCACCAGGGCGTACATGAGGTGTGGGACTATGGCGTGCGGGCCCGGGAAGAGGTTGCCGCCCGGCTGCCGGACCTGTCGTCGGCCTGTCTTGATCTGGCTCAGGCCTGCTATGTTGCCGGAGACCTTGACCGAGCGGAGCAGCAGGCCCGAAAAGCCCTGGATCTGGGCTATCCCCTTGAGGGCCTGGTGTATAACTACTTTGCCTGTATCGCCGCATCCAGGGGGGATTTGCAGGGAGCCCTTGAGCACCTTATCCGGGCCCGGGAGAGCGGTTTTTACAGCGTGGTTGAAACAAATCTCGAGCGGGCGCAGCACTGGATTAAAACCGGCGGCCCCGGACGGGGTCTGCCCCTCGACCTTACGGCCTCCCATTCTTTTGAGGTGACTCGGCCAAAGCAGCAGCCCATGACCCCCGGCCCCATTGAGCTTGAAGGACAGACACGCATTAATGCAGTCGTTTTCTAGCCGGAGGCTGTCGGAGAACGTCCATCTCCTGCGTTGCGCTCACCCTTTGTCACTGCGACGTACAGACACGTACGCCAAAAGATCAACAGGAAAATTTTATTTTCCTGTTGAAGGGAACAAAGCACATACGTGCTTCTTGTTTTCCACTCTTAGGGAAAACAAACCAACCGCTACGCGGTTGTTTGTTGCCGCCAAAGGCTTTCGCGCGCCTTGTGTCTGAACATTCTCCAACAGCCTCCCATTAATTAGGTATTCCGACAAACTCCTAGCCGGAGGCTGCCGTAAAACATCCATCTGCGGCGTTGCACTGCCTCCTCAGTTGCTGCGGCGTATAACCACATACGCCTCACTTCTTCGGATTTGTGCGCCTTGCATCGGAATATTCTCCGACAGCCTCCCGGTATTGCCTGTGCCGCGCAACCCAACTTGACAAGATGAAACGTGTAACATGCTGTTTTTGCATTTATAAAAGGCAGGATACTGCATAGAGGCCTCTTCTGATGAGTAGGTTGTGGGTTAGCTATTGACTTCCCGGCATCTATATGTTTTAATAGTACTATACCTAGAGAATAGTACCTAGAGGATATATCTATTTGCATTACGCATCGTTTGTTTAGGGTAACTGTTGCTTAAAAAAGCTCGCGAAAAAGGAGTTGCGCGGTAGCTGTCGTCTGAATACGGGATAGAGCTTTCTGTTTGGTTGTGTTCTTTGATTGCCGGAAGCAGTGCGCTGTGCGCGCACTGTAGTACAGGAACGTGTTTATGCCCCAAACCCTTCCCCGGTAGTTTTCTTCAAGAACCTTACCTGTCAACAGAAGTATGAACATCTAAGAATATTGGACCCGGATTTTCCCGGCGCTCGTTTGCCTGCGCACGCCATGAGTCCGTGCAGAAATGCCGTCATGGGGAGATATGTGTACTCAAGCATAGGGGAATGTTTTATGAAACAGTATCGATGTGGTTTACTGATTATGGTGATCTGCTGCGGCATTTTGGCGGCGGCCGGCCCTGCCGGTGCATACATGAAACTTCTGGACGGCAGGCTGGAGATGAACGGGTATATTAAAGAGCAGGTAATGCTGCGGACCCATATACCCCGCCAGGAAAAAGAGTTTCACGACAGCAATTTTGATTTTGCCCGCACCAGTTTTTTGTGTGAGGCGCTTTACCGCCTGGTCGACACCTATGACCTGCAGATAAACCTCTTTGGTGGAGTGCGGTACTATTATGAAAAGATGGCCTCCCTGGATGAAGAGTTTGCCAGGGCTATCCCCCACCGTCCCTACAATGAATACGTTCACCCGCGCGACGACGACCTGATTACCGAGGCCTATATCGATTTCATTAAAGGGCCGTTCCAGCTCCGCATCGGCAAGCAGATTGTTGTGTGGGGTGAGACCGATATCAAAAGAACGGCCGATATAATCAATCCGCTTGATCTACGCTACGGATCGCCGGGAACCGAGGACTGGGAAACCCTGAAAATCGGCCTCTACATGATACGCGGCTTTTACCAGACCGAGCTTCCCGGGCAGTTGCTGTTTGAGTTTCTGTTTATCCCGGGCGATTTCGAGTATACCCGTATTCCGATTGAAGGAACCCACTACGGCCCCAGTCCGGCCACCTCCTCATTCAACCCCGGCAAGGGGCCCGGTATCTACCACTGGATGCAGGAGAAAGCCCGCCGGGATGCCCCGGGCTGGAACCTGAGCAACTATGAGTACGGTTTTAAAGTGCGCGGCTACACCTGGAACATAGACTGGTCCATTTTTTATTTCAATACCGTCAGCGACACCCCTACCGCCAATCCCCATCGGCAGGACGACCTGGCAAATGTGTACGTTCAGTCCGGCCTGCGTTCAATGCTGACCGGGTCTCATATTCGGCCCCGGATGCCGGGGTATAAAGTGTTTCGTTACAAACGCTTTGAAGTTTTGGGCGGTACGCTCCAGACCATTATCGACAAGTTGCACGGCTCGGAATGGCGGGTGGAATGGTTTTATGAAATCGGCAACCATTACAACAAGGCCGAGGGCGGCCGGAAAAGCAACGTGGCCTATGCCGAAACAGAACGCGACACCATTGGCGGCGGTCTGACCTATGCCGACCGGTTCACCATACCCTATATTACGCGTCACTGGTGCGATGACCGCAAGCTGAATGTGAGCTTCAGCGTGTTTTACGAAAAGATGCTCAATCATGACCGCGATATCGTTATTGCAGAAGACGGACGCGGCCATCGCCCAAGCGACAGCCATGCAACCACCTTCACCTGGAGCATTTCCCAGTATTTTTATCACTCTATCATATACTTTATGTTTACCGGCAGCTACAATCCCATCGGGAAATATTTTCTGTGTCCGATAATTGCCTATGCACCGGGTGATCACTGGCGTTGGGAGATTGCGGTTCCTATTTACGGCTCAAAGGCGTCGAAAAACAAAGGGTTGCATGATAAGGATAGTATTTTATTCAGAATCAGATATGAATTTTAGTATGCTGACGGCTGATGAAAAACGCTCATCTGCTGTGTTGCGCTCACCCTTCGTCCCTGCGGCGTATAACCACATACGCCTCACTCCTCAGGTTTTCGCGCGCCTTGCATCTAAACGTTTTTGATCAGCCTGAAATGGTTTTGTTCGATAAAACTGCCTGTCTGCGTAGGGTGAGGATTAAGATTTGTTCTGTTCTTCGATCAGGGTGATGATTTCTTCGAATTGCCCCAATGCAAGATTGTTTCCTTTTCAGGAATTCCTGATTGTCTACAGCCTTGTTTTTGATCAGCCTTTAAATAAGATGCAAGCGTTGAATAACGAATAAAAAAAGGCAGGGCTTTCGCCCTGCCTTTTTGTTTTTTTCTGCGTTGGGAAGAGGTCGGCGCTAGCCGTTTTTCTCCATGAATGCTTTCATGAAATCAACCAGGGTCTTAACACCTTCAACCGGCATGGCATTATAGATCGATGCCCGGCAGCCGCCCACGGAGCGGTGGCCTTTCAGACCGCTTAATCCCTGGTCCTGGGCCTCGGCGATGAATTTTTTCTCAAGGTCTTCGCTGGGCAGTCGCCAGACAACATTCATGGGTGACCGGGTTGCGGTGTCTACCGGGTTGCGGTAATAGCCGCCGCTGTTTTCCATCATGCCGTACAGCATGTCGGCCTTTTCGTCCCGGCGGCGCTCTACCTCAGCCATGCCGCCGATGGACTTAATCCATTTCAGGGTCAGGCCGGTCATCCAGACAACGAACGACGGCGGGGTGTTGTAGAGTGAGTTTCCGTCGGCATGCAGATCATAGCGCAGGTAGGCGGGAATATCCTTGCGGGCTTTCTGCAGCAGCGCATCGCTGATGATAACCATGGCCATGCCCGAAGGGGCAAGATTCTTTTGCGATCCGGCATAGGCCATATCGATTTTGTCCCAGGGCAGCGGCCGTGACAGGATGTCCGATGACATGTCGGCAATCAGCGGCACATCGCCGGTATCGGGAAAGTCTTTAAACTGAATACCGCCGATGGTTTCATTTGAGCAGATATGTACATAGGCCGCGTTGTCGGTCAGGTTGAGCTCGCTTTGTCCCGGCATCCGGGCATAGTTTTCGTCCTTGCCGTCCCAGGGTACGTTGGCTGTTCCCACAGCCTTACCGTCGTTATAGGCTTTTTTGGACCAGGAACCGGTTAAAATATAATC
Source organism: Thermodesulfobacteriota bacterium (assembly GCA_028282925.1). Classification (GTDB taxonomy): domain Bacteria; phylum Desulfobacterota; class WTBG01; order CAIYCZ01; family CAIRTM01; genus JANQGV01. Next base: position 12,301 of record JANQGV010000263.1, on the reverse strand, counting down.
TGCTGTCCGTCCTTCCTGGAGAAAAGCCATCGGTACCATACCGAACTGCAGGGTTGCACCGCCCTGGAGCAGCAGCACCTGATAATTATCCGGAACAGCAAGCAGTTCACGGGCAAGTGCGATCGTTTCCGTGTGTACGGCGTCGTACAGTTTGCCGCGGTGGCTCATTTCAATCAGGGACATGCCGGAATTTTCATAATTGACCAGTTTTTCTGAAGCTTCCTTTAGGGTTTCGACCGGGAGTGTTGAGGGTCCTGCCGAAAAATTGAATATTCTTTCCATGATCATTGACCTCCACATCAAATGGTTTATCTGGACTGGCATGTACCAAAAGTAGTAAGTTTAAAGTATCGCTCATAGCGTGTCAAACAAAAAAGGCGCTATCGAGACAGGACCGGCATGGTTTTGGATTAAGAATAAAAATAAAGCAATATTAGATGATTACATTTTTTTGTCCCGGTGACAAAATAATGCTGAATTCACGTGAGCTGTAATGTGCGGCAGCAGGGAGTCTCTTTGCCTTATGGGTAAGATTCATAATGCAAAGAAGGGTCATTTGTGGTAGATTTTATTATTTGATAACGCCTATTTACTGGATTGCCAATGGAAAACGATCAAAAGTTACCCGTAACCTATGTTGACTCCGGCAAATATGTCGTCGGTTCGTCCGCAGACCGCATCCTGGGTGCCTGCCTGGGAAGTTGTGTCGGTGTATCACTGTATGACCGCCTGATGCAGGTCGGAGGATTGTATCATATTTTGCTTGCTGAACCGCACGGCACGGTGGAATCGTGGCGGGAGGCCTGTTACGCCACAACCGGTCTGCCGAAGTTCATTGAGGCTCTTTGCGCGGAAGGGGCCCGGATGCAGAGCCTTGAGGCTATTGTGGGGGGCGGCGCCCTGATCGGCCCCCTGAGTGAGCGCGATTTTAACCTCGATATCGGCGGGCGCACCATCGAGACGGTTTTGAAGCTGCTCGGGGCCGCCGGCATCCCGGTTGTGCATTCCGAAACCGGCGGGTTTTTCGGGTCACGCATGATGCTCAACCTGAGAACATTTTCCACGCAGATTGAACCGATCGGGCTGCCGGTACTAGAGGAAGCCGACAGCGAAAGCATGGCCATTGACGATGTTGATGAAGTGATACGCCGGGTAAAGCCTATTCCCCAGGTGGCCCTTAAGCTGATCCGCATGATAAACAGTAAGGACTACGATATTGTTGAGATAACCAACACCGTCACCAACGACCAGGTAATAAGCGCACGGGTCATCAGTTTGTGTAATTCGGCTATTTTCGGTTTGCCCACCCGGGTCGATTCCGTACAACGGGCCCTGGTGCTCCTGGGAGAGAAGCAGTTGCTGCACATTGCCCTGCTGGCATCGGTGCAGCCCTATTTTTCCGAGGAGAACAACGGCTATTCCCTGTGCAAGGGGGGATTGTTTCACCACGGCCTCAGAACAGCCATGATAGCCTCCTGCCTTGCGGACCAGTTCGGATGCGTTGAAGTCGATACGGCCTATACCGCCGGGCTGCTGCACGATATCGGTAAAACGGCCCTTGATCAGTATATCGCCCAGGCCTACCCGCTCTTTTACCGCGATGTTCAAGAGAAGGCCCGGGACATGCTGACCATGGAGAAGAGCATTCTCGGTACAAACCATGCGGCGGTCGGGCGTCGGCTGGCCGAGATGTGGTCGCTGCCTGAAGCGCTGATTGACTGTATTGCCCATCACCATGACCCTCAGCAGGCCACCGTTTCCCCGGATCTGACCAGCCTGGTATACCTTTCAGACCTGATTGTGTCGCTTTTTCAGACCGGAGAAGAACTTGAGCGAATGGATGTGAACCACCTCGGCCCCTCTCTCGAACACTTCGGACAAAAACGATCTGACTGGTTCAATATTATAGATAATATACCCCAGGGTGTGTTTATGCACTCTATGCTTTTTTAGGGCGAGACAGCCGGAGAACGCTCATCTACGGTGTTGCGCTCGACCCTCGTCCCTGCGCGTATAACCACATACGCCTCACTCCTCAGGCTTTCGCGCGCCTTGTATCTGTGCATTCTCCGGCTGTCTCACTCCGGCAGAGTATTCCAGAGAAGTTCAGGGCCGGCGCTGCTTATCCAGTCCTGTGCATTACCGTTTCAGCACGGCCCGAATGAGAATATCGGTTTCAGGAACGATGAGGGGGATAAATTTGAACCCATAGCTGAACAAAGCAAGTGACGGCAGCAGGCAGACGGAAAATGAAACAACTTGATGGGAACTCTGCATAAAGTTGGCCGCCACCAGTGCTATGGGCACGGCAATGCACACAATGCGGCCGATGGTACCCCTGGCATCCCACACCAGTCGTTTAATAAAGGTTACATGGGCGATAAATGCAAAAACCAGACAGACTACGGCAATCTGCACCGTTGCGGCACATGCCAGGAAAAACGCATTTTTCTCGGCAATGGCTTCAATAGCAAAGAACAGCATTTCATTGTTTTGCATAAATTTTTGGCCGACCTGGGTTTCTGTATACAGCTTCCACAGCATTTTAAAAAAACTCAGAACAAGGGTATAACCTGCAATGATCACGCATATCGCAATGATATACTCCGATATACCGCGGGAAAAACGGTGCAGCCAGTCGACTAATTTTTCTTTCATGCTCGTGCCCCTCCTGGATATGGTTTATCTGTTTGCCGGTGGGTAAAGAACGGGTGCGGTGCGCACAGTCCAGCCTTTCCGATTTCCCCTGCAGGGTATCGGTTTGCATGGTTTTATGCGCTTGTATAGTATGTAATGCCCCGGCCGTCATGCTTTGAAGCCCCTCGGATAGTCATCCTGTGTCGTACGTTGTTTTCCCGTAACGACTAAAATTGTATAGCATTTCACACGCTTCAATTCAATTATTAAATTTGTTTTAGATGCTTTTCTGAACAGGCAAAACATGCTAAAGTGAAGTGGTTTTTGACGGCTGGAAGATCGAGGAATTTATTTTGGAAAGGACCGGATGACCACCCTGCTGTTAATCATTATTCTGTGCGTCGTTATACTGGTTGCGGTCTGTTGCGGTCTGTACCTGGTGTCCATCAACAGAAAGCTGCTGCGAAATGAGATGCTTTTTGAAGGCCTGGAGAAGAACCAGGCCCGTTCGGAGGCTCTCTTAAAGGAAGAGTTTGCCAAAAGCCGCAGCGAGACCTCTGATAACGCCAAAAACAGCCGCCAGGAACTGTCCGGTTCGCTCAAAACCTCCAGCGATTCCCTGCTGAGTCGCATGACCGAAATAGCCACCCTGCAAAAGAACCAACTGGATACCTTTTCAAACCGGCTCACCGAGCTTACCAAAACCAATGAGCAAAAACTGGAATCCGTGCGGGAAACGGTTGAGAAGCGCTTGCAGACTATCCAGGACGACAACAGCAAGAAACTGGAGAAGATGCGGGAGACCGTGGATGAGAAGCTGCACGCAACCCTGGAGAAGCGGCTGGGAGAATCGTTCAAGCTGGTGGGCGAGCGGCTGGAGCAGGTGTATAAAGGGTTGGGTGAAATGCAGACCCTGGCGGCCGGGGTGGGTGACCTGAAGAAGGTTTTGACCAATGTGAAGACCCGCGGTACCTGGGGTGAAATGAGCCTGGGGTTTCTGCTGGAGCAGTTGTTTACCCCCGAGCAGTATGCCTGTAATGTGGCCACCAAAAAGGGCAGCAGCGAGCGGGTTGAGTTTGCCCTGCGGCTGCCGGGCCGGGAAAGGGGGGAGAGCGAGGTGTGGCTGCCCATCGATGCCAAGTTTCCCGAGGCCGACTATCGTCGCCTGGTCGAGGCCCAGGAGCAGGCCCGGCCCGAGCTGATAGAAGAGTCGTCCAAAAACCTGGAGAAATTTATCCGCAATGAGGCCAAGAAAATCCAGGAAAAGTATATCGATCCGCCCCATACCACCGATTTCGGCATAATGTATCTGCCGGTTGAAAGCCTGTATGCCGAGGTGTTGCGGCGGCCCGGGCTGGGCGAGGCCCTGCAGCGCGATTACCGCATTGTGGTAACCGGGCCCACCACCCTGGCGGCCCTGCTCAACAGCCTGCAGATGGGGTTCCGGACCCTGGCCATTGAAAAGCGGTCCAGCGAAGTATGGCAACTGCTGGGAGCGGTCAAGACCGAGTTCGGTAAGTTCGGAGACATTCTCGACAAGACCCAGAAAAAGATCCAGGAGGCCGGCAACACCATTGAGACGGCCGCCCGCAAATCCCGGACCATCGAGCGTAAACTGCGCACTGTGCAGGAGTTGCCGCCGGACACCTCCAGCGCCATGATCGGGGCTGTTGTGCCGGATGAGGAGGAAAATTGACATCTTCCTCTGGAGATGATAGGTTTTAGGGGAGGCTGTTGAAGAACGCCCATCTGCGGCGTTGTGCGAATCGTTCGTCACTGCGGCGTACAAACCAGTACGCCCCATTCCTTACGATATCACACGCCTTGCATCTGAACGTTCTTGAACAGCCTCGCTTTACTATGAAGCATGCTCACGCCGTAGTTTTGTGAAATTACGGCCGGATATTAAAAGAAGTGAATAGATTGGCAACAGTCTGAGTTTTATGCCTGCAATAGATGTTCAGAACCTGACCAAGTTTTACGGACCCGCCCGGGGAATAATCGATATCTCCTTCAGCGTGGAGCAGGGGGAGATCATGGGCTTCCTGGGACCCAACGGTTCGGGCAAGACAACCACCATGCGGATGCTGACCTGTTTTTTTCCACCCACCAGCGGAACGGCCCGGATCTGCGGCTACGATATTCACGAGGACCCTATTGAGGTGCGCCGCCGCATCGGTTATCTGCCGGAAAGCGTGCCCCTGTACCGCGACATGCCGGTTTTCTCCTATCTCCATTTTTTCGCCGAGGTCAAGGGGATAAGCCGCAGCAAGCGCAAAGTCAAGGTCGACGAGGCCATGGAGCGTTGCGGCCTCACCGATGTCAGCCACCGCCTGATCGGCAAGCTTTCAAAAGGCTTCCGCCAGCGGGTGGGCATTGCCCAGGCCCTGCTCAACGATCCCGAAATTCTGATCCTCGACGAGCCCACCGTAGGTCTCGATCCCAAGCAGATCATCGACATCAGAAGCCTGATAAAAGAACTGGGCAAAACTCAGACCGTTATTTTAAGCACCCATATTCTGCCCGAGGTCAGCATGACCTGCGACCGGGTGATCATCATCCACGAGGGCAGGCTGGTGGCCGTCGACACGCCCGCCAACCTCATGAAGCGGTTGCAGCAGACGCCCCAAGTGGTTATCCGGGCCGAAGGCCCGCAGGGCGAGATGCAGAGAGCCCTTGAAAAAGTCGAGGGGGTCGTATCGGTTGAGCTGCGCATGCGCCATTCCGGTGCGGACTGTTTTCAGGTAGCCATGCAGGAGGACGCCCCGGCGGTCAACGGATTGGCCCGGGCTATTTGCGACGGCGGCTGGCGATTGCACGAAATCCGGCCGGCGGATATGTCCCTTGAGGAGATTTTTATCCAGTTGGTTACCGAAGAACAGGGGGTGACGGGCGCATGAATTTCCTGACTGTTATGAAGCGCGAGCTCAAGTCTTATTTTACCTCGCTGATCGCCTATGTGATTATCGCCATCTTCCTGGTCATTGCCGGGTACTTCTTTTATACCAACCTGGTTATGTTCGTGATGTTCGTGGGTACGGACGTCAAGCTGGGTCTGTGGCAGCATACTTTTTACGACATGCGTTTTGTAACCCTTTCGCTGCTGCCCCTTCTGACCATGCGCCTGTTTGCCGAGGAGAAAAAGCTCGGCACCATTGAGCTGCTCTACACCAGCCCCATACGCGACATGGAAATCATTATGGGCAAGTACCTGGCCTGCCTGGTCGTATACGTGCTGATGCTTCTTCTGACCCTGCTGTACCCCGTGTTGCTGGAAGTGGTGTTCAGCGTGGAGATGGGGCCGGTTATCGCCGGCTACACGGGCCTGTTTCTGCTGGGGGCGGCCTGTATTGCCTGCGGCATTTTCCTGTCGTCCCTGACGGAAAACCAGATTGTGGCCGCCATTTCCACCATCGGGGTGCTGCTGTTCATGTGGCTGATCGACTGGAATGAAGGCATAGCCGGGGAGCGCTCGGTGATTATTCTGCACCAGCTTTCCCTTTCGGAGCATTTTTTCAATTTCATCAAAGGCGTCATCGATATCGACGATATCGTGTACTATCTCAGCTTTATCTTCCTGTTCCTGTACCTGACCCGCTGCAGCCTGGAATCACGCAAATGGCGAGGTGAAAAATGAGCGCGCATCGCAAGATCCTGGGAAAAGCGGTTTTGCGCTGGATCGAGCTGGCCCTGACTGTGGCCCTGGTGGTCGGGGTGCTGGTGCTCATTAATATTATTGCCTACCGCAACAACGCCCGCTATGACCTGACCCCTGAGAAAACCTACAGTCTGGCACCCCATACCCTCACCATCCTCGACGGGCTTACGGACGAACTGCACGTGACCGTTTTTTTCAAGCGCAAGGAGCAGGATTCGTTCCTAGAGCTGGTGGAACTGTTTTCCCGGGCCACCCCCCGGTTTCAGTACACCTTTATCGATCTTGATAAAAATCCGGCCCGGGCCGATGCACTGGGCATTAAAACCTATGGGGCCGGTATCGTCACCTACCAGGGCCGCACGGAAAAGCTGAAATATTTTTCGGAAAACGCCCTGGTAAGCTCCATTATCCGGCTGACGGAAAAGGAGCAGAAACTGGTGCGGTTTGTAAAAGGGCACGGCGAGAAAAAAATCCACAGCGAAGAGGCCCAAAAGAGCTACGCGGTCATAGTGCAGGCAATGGAGTCCGAAAACTTCAAGGTGGAAGAGATCCTGCTGGCCCAGGCCGGCCGGGTCCCCGACGACACTCTGGTGCTTGTTATCGGCGGCCCCCAGAAAGATTTTATCAAGAAGGAGCTCGACATCATCGACCAATATCTGCGCCGGGGAGGCCGGGTGCTGTGGCTGTGCGATCCGGTGCGGCTGCCCGCAACAGCGGCGTTTTTGAAACGTTACAGTATCAAGTTGACCAACGATTTTATCATAGACCCCAAAAGCAAGTTGATGGCCATGGACTATCTCACCCCCATCGTCGTGCCGGACAAGCTGCACCCCATAGCAAAGCATATGAACCAGGCCACGGTTTTCCCCTATTGCCGCTCGGTGCTGCCCATCCAGGAGCCGGGCAAGGCTATGGAAGCAACCGTGCTTGCACGGTCGGGCCCCGACAGTTGGGCCGAGCGCGACTACCAGAGCGTGTACGACGGCAAGGTGGTTTTTGACGCCGATGCCGACCTCTCCGGTCCGGTACCGGTGGGGGTCCTGACCGATGTTGCAGGGGATGAGGCCACCGGTCAACTGATAGTCCTGGGCGATTCCGATTTTGCCAACAACCACTACGTGACCATTCTGGGCAACAAGGACTTTTTCATGAACACCCTGAACTGGCTGGCCGAAAAGAGCAGTCTGCTGTCCGAGCGGCCCCAGGCGGCGCAGTCGCCGGTATCCATGCTGTTTTTGACCGAGAACGAAAGCAGGCTGGTGCTGTGGACCTCGGTGGTTGTTCAGCCGGGTCTGGTGCTGCTGCTGGGTATCCTTGTTGTACTGTGGCGGAGGGTGAGGCGATGAACCTGCGGCGTATTTTTTTCTGGATGATCCTGTTCGGGGGGCTGCTGGCCTACGTTTTGGTGTTTGAAAGTCCCCGGCCGAAAAAGCACGTGCAGGTTGCACAAGAACAGGTGCAACGGGTGTTTGCCCTGGAACGCAGCCGGATTGTAAAAATTCAGGCTCAGCACAGCGACCGGACAGTCACCATTTCCCGCAGTGGTAAAACCTGGCGCGTGGTGCAGCCGGAAAACGCCACTGTTCTGCCCGAGGTCATGGACAGCCTGGTTGCAGCCGCGGCCGATGCCGTGGTGGTGGACGTGGTTACGCAGAGCACCGACGATCTTTCCCAGTACGGCCTCGATCAGCCCGCGTACCGCCTGAGCGTTTTTTCAGACGAGCCTGAAACCCCTCAGACGCTTCTTTTCGGCAACCGAGCCCCGGCCGGCGTCAGCCTGTATGCGAAATACGCCGACCAGGACCGTATTATCCTGGTGGGGACCTTCCTGAGTTTTTCCCTGAAGACTTTTCTGGATAAGTTTTAAAAGGCTTTTTGTTCCTCCTGGACGGCTGTCGGAGAATATCCATCTCTTGCGTTTGCACCCACCCTTTTTTCACCACAGAGACACAGAGGGCACGGAGGATGTGAATTTTCCTTTGTCGGGAGACGACGACAAAAGAAAAGAACTCCATGTTTTGCACCTGTAATAATTAATAGAAATGCCCGGAGGGCCGGGAGTTTTACATATGCCGGTATCTCCCGGCGACATCTCAGTGATCTCCGTGTCTGGTCGCAGTGGGTGGTTTGTATTTCAGTAGGATATAGGAGGGTGCGCAATGCGCACCGAGCAAGACCGCCCAAAGCACCATCCTGTATTTTAATGTGCAGCATCAGTCAACACAACTCCGTCACCCTGCGGCTTCGTCCGCAGGGTCCATAGGGCTTCATTAATCAGCACTGCATCAATATATACACCTGCCACACCATCGCCGCACACAATATTTTTTTCGGGACGGGTGCCCGTTATAGGTACATTAAAAAGGGCGCCCACAGAGAGGCGCTCCTACAACCGAAGATTAAACGCCGGTGTCATTTATAGCCCTGTATCGTATACAGTTCTGTAATGTTCGTATTGTTTTGGTGAAATAAAAGACCCCGTAGGCGGGTCTCCGTGCCCGCCCGGAGTGTTTTTACCCGCATACAGCGGGTGGTGAATTGAAAATCGGATCTACTGCAGATTTCCTACAGCAGCTTGTAGAGCCAGGCCGGTATGTACATCTTCTTCCGGTTCAGCACGGCGCCCAGCATGGAGGCATTGCACTGCTTGAACTTGTTCATGGCACTGGCGGCAACTTCCCAACGGGTTTTACCGGCCGTAACCACCAGCAGCACGCGGTCCAGCTTGGCACCGATCACACAGGCATCATTGAAAAAATTGGTCGACGGGGCGTCGAACAGCACCCAGTCGGCTCGGGTGCGCACGTCCCGCAGAAAGGTGTCGAATGTTTCGGACTGCAGCAGGCTGAAGGGGTTTGCCTGATTCGACCCGGCGGTTATGATTTTCAGTGATTCAACGGAGGTGTCTTTTATCAGGCTGTCTACCGGGGTGCCGTCAATCAGGGCTTCGGCCAGGCCGTTTGCCGGGTCAACGGAAAGCAGCTTATGCAGCGAGGGTTTTCTCATATCCGCATCCACCAGCAGCACCGAAGTACCGGATCCGGCCAACGTCAGAGCAAAGCTGGTCAGCAGGCTTGATACCCCCTCGTTTTCCTTGGCGGCACAAAAGAGGATGCTCACCGGTTTGTCGGCACAGGTGCGGGATATGGTGTGCTCCATGCGGTTGCAGGCTTCCTGCATCCGCTCCGGGAGGTTGAGCGTGTGCAACCGGGCCTGCTCCTTGCGGTCCAGCTCGGGAAACGCGCCTGCGGCCGCACACCCCAGGATATCTTGAATGTCCTCGTCGCGGTCGAATGTGTGGGTGAAATACTCTGCGGCAAAAGCCAGCAGCAGTCCGCCCACAATGCCGATTGCCAGGGCTACGAAGATAATCCCGTATTTTTGAGGTCGCACCGGGTTGATGGGCGGCATGGCCGGTTCGATTACAGCGAAGTTGACTATTTTGCTGGCATCCATGGCACTGGCAATACGGGCCTCCTCGGTTTTTTTGGAATACAGCAGGTAGTTTTCTTCGTCGATTTTCACCTGGCGCTCCAACTCGCTTAAACGGGTTTCGGCTTTATTGAGACGGCCGAGTTGCAGTTTATAGTCGGTGGTCTGCTGGGCCAGTTTTTTGTCCCGGCTTCGCAGGGCGATGATCGTCTGCTGAAAATTTCGGCGCTCCGAGGAGCTTTTGGAGAGGTTCTGGGCCTTTGTTTCCATCTCACTGATCTCTCCCCGCACTTTGGCCTGTTCCAGTTCAAGGTCGGAAATCTGGAGCAGCAGCAGGCTTTTCTGCTTCTGTATGGAACTGATGTTGTTCTCGTTGCGGAACAGCCCGAGTTGCTTCTGGGAGGTCTGCAGGCGCTCATCCATGAGGTTCAGTTGCTCTTTAAAGAACGTGTATTTCTGGTTTTCCTGCTGTACCGTAAGATAATAGTCCTGGAACTCATCGATAAGGGTGTTGACCACCTTTGAAGCCAGCCCGGGGTTGTTGTGCCGAAACCGCACGTCGATAATGGAGCCTTTGACAACGGTCAGGTTTTTCTGAATACGCAGAACCGCTTCCTGGATAAAGGGCTGTGAGGCGGAAGACGACGTGCCGGTTATATCGCTATACAGGGCTTGAACGCCGAGCTTCTTGATAACGCTTTCAATCAAATAGCGTCCGGTCAGCATTTCAACCGCAGTGTCAATGGTAACGCTGGAATTCTTGGCGGCCGTTTCGGCGCTTTTTGTCTCGGGGCTCTTTACCAGCAGCTTTGATGACGATTCATACAGCGGTTTCATTGCCAGGCCGACAACAAAGGCGGATATCAATGCCAGCAGGAAAAAAAGAATGACAATCCCCTTGTGTTTGAAGATCACCATGAAAAAATCTCTCAGGGTGTGGTACGAACGTTTTTTTGTGGTCATGGCGCCGATTCCTTATGCATTTGTTTTTTTGATGCAAATCGTCTTTTATTATCGGCATATTACCGGAAAACGTAAATTATTTACGAAGCAGTTGGAGAACGTCCACCCTCCGCAGTCTCGATGAATCTCGGGGCGAAGGAAGGGACCATTTCCCGTTTGGTGTGAATTCGGATAGATTTACAATGCATCCGGCTGTGGAGGAGGGGTGCTGTATGTGGGGTGCAGGTACAATAGAACTGTGGGAACGCTTTTCGTTTTTTGTGCTTTTCGCGGTCGTTTTCGGAAAAAATCGATATATTGGAAAAATAATCTTAAAAAATTTTGCAAGTTAATTCATGCTATTATACGATAATACCTTGTTTCTAAAACAAAAATACTCTGTTTGGGTTATTGACAGAATGGATTTTTTCAGTAAATTTTACATAATATGCAGCGCGGAATTCGTTTTTTTAAGTTAGAATTTTGCGTGGGGCAGCAGGAAATCCATTGTGCAGTACGGGGATGAGGCTAGGTGATACAGAAAAGGTGTCGAACTGGGGCAAGAGAGATACTGTCGAGCAGAGGGGCGCTCAAAAGCCGCTTTTCTCCTACCCGTTTCGGGTTTTCAACCAGTAATCAGTGACGCATAAAAAAAGTATCTGGACGAGTACTATTCGGGCAATGCCCGGGAAGGGGTGTTACCGCCAAAAACGAGAACTCCAAGGAAACAGAAGGGAACCGCTCTGTTCCTGTTCAGAATGAAGATCTAAAAATCTGGGGATGAGGCGAGAAAACAGAAAGGATTTTTGCTAAACACGTTCGGCATTGTACGGGCGTAGGAAAAGAGACAGGGGTTATTTGTGAGGGGCATCCGGAGTCATTTTTATTATACAGAGAGAGTCTCTGAAAAGAGCAAACTGCCTGCAAGGGCAGGACGCAAAGCCACCGGTCCCCCATCAAACGGGGACAGCGGGGCTGCCGGAGAATGAACGTTCACTAGAACATTCCATGGCCTGTCCTGCTTATAAAGCGGAACAGGCCTTTTTATTTTGCAGCACAGTTTTCATACCCGGCATACATATAGGTACGTTTTAATTGCATGTAATACATACACGCTTTCATGGGAGATCAAGATGTTTAGAAAACAGCTGATTGCTACGTTGCTGATAAGCCTGATGATGGTTTGCGGATTCACACGGATGGCGCATGCCGGAATACCGGAAGCCCGGAGTTGGCTTGAAACTGTACAGAGTGGAGACGGGTCGTGGGGCACAGATCCGGTGCGCGAAACAGCCACTGTTATTAACGTGTTGCAGGACATCGGCGAAACCGTTACCGGCTATGTCGATGGTGTAAGCTATCTTGAAGGGGTATCGCCGGAAATAACGGATTCCCTTGCTTGGCGAAATGCGTCTCTTGCCGGAGCAGGAAGCGATATTACTGCAGCCGTAGAAAAGCTGCAACACATCCAAAATGCCGACGGCGGATTCGGTTTTGAGAAGGAGGCACCAAGCACCCTGATTGATACGGTTCTGGCAGCAGGCGCGCTGCAAAAAAGCGGCGTAACTGAACAGGCAGTGATCGGTGCCCTTCTCTATTATTTAACGGACAACCAAAACGCCGACGGCAGCT
>JANQGV010000171.1 GCA_028282925.1 Thermodesulfobacteriota bacterium | reverse complement strand
CCCGCTTTTCAGGGGCGAGTTTGTTGGCCCGCCGACTGAAAGCGTGCCGCGAGGGTATCACGCCAACGGCGTGACAAGTTGCAGGGCGCCCTTTCTTTTCCCCCTTTTCTTTGGGGCGAACAAAGAAAAGGGGTGGAAGACGCGCAGCGTCTTATAAACGTATTCTCCCCGAATCGTTCAAAACTATTCTAATCAGTATGCCGCTGGACAAGAATGGGTACAACGCCGTAGATTGACGCTTTCCGGCTGTCATTGTGCCCCGAGCCATGCCGCCCCTAATACCCCGGCCGAATCACCCAAGCGGTTCCTGAGTATCGGGGTTTTAAGGTCCTGGTGGAATACGTAGCGGCGAACCTGCTCTTTGCCAAGGGTGTAGAGCTCCTCTATATTCGAGAGTCCGCCTCCCAGCACCACCGCATCGGGATCGAGCACTGAAATAAGGCCGCCCAGGCAGCGGCCGAAATCATCGAGAAAACAGTTAAACTGCTCACTGCACTGCGGGTCTCCGGATCGATACCCCTGCACGATCTCTCGCATGCTGAGCCGCCTGCCGTAGGTCCGGTAAAAAGCGTTTTCCACACCCGAACCGCTTATCTTGGTTTCAACACAGCCGCGGTTGCCGCAGTAGCAATCGGCGCCCTGGGGATCCACCGCATAGTGCCCCCACTCACCGGCAATGCTGTGGCTGCCCCGGTGCACCCGTCCATCGATGCAGATACCGCCGCCGCAGCCGGTTCCCATGATGATCCCGAACACCAGGCCGTATCCCTGCCCTGCACCCTGCCGGCTTTCTGCATACACAAAGCAGTTGGCATCATTTTCCATTGCCACCGGGTAGCCCAGCCTTTTCTCAATATCTTTCTGCAACGGCTTTCCGATAAGACAGGTGGTGTTTGCGTTTTGCACAAGCATTGTTTCCCGGTTGATGGAGCCGGGAATCCCTATGCCCACTGTAAACGGCACTCCGGGAGGCACCATCCCGGCGGTTTCCAGAACCAGGTCATGTACACCTTGCACAATTGCTTCATAGCCGTCGTCACGCGGCGTGGGGACCCGTTTGCGAAGGACAACAAAATCTCCCCGGTCAAGCAGAACCGCTTCTGTTTTTGTTCCTCCCAGGTCAATTCCGATTTTATGGCCGTGGTCCATATGCTGTTGATATACTGTTCATCAAAAAGAAAAGCAGGCCGGTTGCGGACGCTCTTCTTCCCGGGCGGAGAGCGCTTTACAGGCAGCATAGCCGCACCAGCGCGGATCGCCAACGCCTTCAAGACAAAACATCCTGCGGCGCGGCCCCTTTTTTTTACCGGAAGGCGGCTCACAGCTCAACAACACGCCCCGTTCACACTGGTGACACGCTTCGCTCTGCTGCGGCAGCAGAGTCCCGGTCTGCCGGGCGACATGGGCCCGGCTTTCGGTCCAGAAACAGGGCTCTCCCCGCTGCAACACATCTATGCCTCTGCACTGCCCGATCACTGCCGACCCCTCCTTCAGGCCGAAGACTCCCCGGCAAAAGAGCGCATCTCCTTTGCCGAAACGATACCTCGCCTGCGCGCGCGCACTGATGGGCATATACATAAAGTCGTCTACCAGTCTGTTGTTGATTGATCCGTCGAGAAAATTCAGCAGAAAACCTTTAAAAATAATACGGGGCCTGCGGTGTCCCACTTCATATTGATAGCGGGGCTTAACCGAGTTTATTTTACCGGAGAATTCCACCTGCCGGTCGGCATGCTCGTCCACCCACCGCTCAAACCGCTCCAGGTCCCGCTGGAACTGCCGGTAGGCATCCGGCGACAGCAGAATCTCGGGCTGCTTGATTACCTTTTCATCATAAAACTGCCGGCAACTGGTACAGTCCCGACCCACATGTTTATACTTTCGCGGACAGGTATCGCCTTTGTTCAGTTTTTTACACCGCCAGTTAAACCAGACACATCCATCGGGATAGCACTGCTTCTCCCTGAGAACATGGTATACCGACACGGCACTGTTGAAATGCCGGTGACTTTCATGGCGGCACCGAAACACATCCCGGCGCTTGTACTGGTTGACTATCCTGTCCGGAACGGGTGCCACCTGTTCCAGCTTGCGCAAAAGATTTTTATTCATCGGTCCGTGTCCGCGTATATTCGTTATCTTGTTATAACATGGATACCAAAAAGAAATCCACAGGTTCTGTGTACAGCCTGTGGAAAACCATGTGCAAAACCGCTAAAACGCCCTAAAAAAAGGGGGTTCAACGGATTGCACCAACATTGAGCAATTTATGGATAAAACAAAGAAAAATCGGCTGCTTAAATACCTGGGCAATGCGTCATAAGGGATACCCCGAGAGAGGTCTTCGGAAAAGCGTAGAAAATTCAACAGATAAGAAAAAACCATAAAAAAGCACCTGGTTCCGGCAGCAATACGAACCACGTGCTTGAGTGTTCTGAGATGGGCCATCAGGGACTCGAACCCCAAACCTACTGATTAAGAGTCAGTTGCTCTGCCAGTTGAGCTAATGGCCCACGATCTAAAAGAGATATTGTATCAAAAAGACCCTTTCAAATCAATCCCTTTTTTAATCCTCCACCGGCTCGGCATAACAGTACAGGCAACCATTGGTGCATTTCAGGCTGTACCAACCGATATCGATGCTTTCAGTGCACCCGCACAGCTTGCGCTGCCCCCTGGCCCCGCGCGCTGAACAGACAGCCCCGTCCGGGTGCAAACCGGCAAAGAACTTTCCGTCTATGCAGCGCGAGCGCGAAAACCCTTCCACAGAGCAGTACTGCATCTGCATGTTAACGGCTGCGGCAACCTTTTCAAGACGCGCCGCCTGTTCACGGCGCTCCTCCGGCGAAAAGGGCACAAGCCGCACAGCCTTTTTATCCATTCTGCGCACGACTTTTCGGTAGGGCTCGACCCAGCTTGTCCGGCACACAGCGATACCGCAGGGGTTCAGCGCCCGGGCCATGTCTTCAAACAGGGAGAAGTTTTCCGTTTCCCGCCCATTATATTCCACCCTGATAATCGGATCAAAGCGCCAGACAAGACGCCGCGGACCGCCGATCTTGTTCAACACCTGCGGAACCATGGCAACAACTTCGCGCCACGGAGGAATATTCGGCTCGAGAAACGTTCCGCCCAGACCGGTTATGGTCAGGTGCACATACAGCTGCCGGTACTGCTGAAGGCAGGTACAAAGCGGTTCATAGCTGAGCATCTTGTAGGGATTTTTGGTCCAGAGCACCAGGGTATGCACACGGTCGGGCGGGTAAGCTTGCAGCTTGTCAATCAAGTAATCGGGATAACAGCTTACCAGGTCGGTCCGCCTGCTGGCGGAAATGACCGGCAGGAGTTCACCGGTATCATGTGCTTCAAATAATGGTTTCTGTGTACAAGCCACAATGCCAATGTATCACGGAAATCGTTACGGTTTTTTGTACGCCGCTTTGTAGATGGTGCGCCCCTGCAGCAAATACTTGCGCTCGTAATTGGTAGCGGCCTCTTCAGGGTCGGCTTCCTCGGGCCGGATTACGCGGCAGGAAGCCTCTTCCAGGCCCGGACAGGCCCGGGACACCGCAACCATTTGTTGAAAGTAGTCCTCAAAATCGGTAGCATAGTAGATGCAGCCCCCGGCTACCAGGGTTTCCCGGGCCGCCTCTACAAACGATGCCTGCACCAAGCGCCGTTTATGGTGCCGTTTTTTCGGCCAGGGGTCGGGAAAAAAAATGTGATAGGCCTGAACCGAAGGGCGGGGAACATACTTCCTGACAAAATAATCGGCTTCTCCATTATGCAGCCTGATATTGTCCACTCCGGCCTTCAGTGCCCGCTCTTTCAGGATGCGATAATAGGTCCCTGCCCGCTCAATGCCGAAATAGTTCACGGCGGGGTTCTGCCGGGCGCTCTTGATAATGAAGCGTCCTTTGCCGCAGCCGATTTCCATCTCAACCGGATTGTGGTTGCCGAACAATCTGTGCCAGTCCAGCCCTTCTTCACACTGACTTAATCGTACTTCGATATCCTGCCCGCTCCAGTTTCCGGATTCAGCCTCAGGAGATTTCAATGTCATTCTTCTCACGTTCCTTTATCTTGTACATCCGTTCGTCGGCAGCATGCAATAGTTCATCTTTGGTTTCAGCATCAGCGGGGAAGGCGGCAATACCGAAGCTTGCCGTTATCTGAATTGAGAGCCCTTCGTCGGTAAAAAAACGGGTATCGTTCAACGTCTGTTGCAACGTTCTGCAATACTCAAGTGCTTCTTCTTTGGAGGTGCCGGGAAGAATAAGCACAAACTCATCACCGCCGTAGCGGGCGGCGGCATAGTTGTCTTTCAGATTTGCAAAGATCAGCCTGCCCACCTCGCCCAGCAGGCGGCTGCCGATCAGGTGCCCGTGGGTATCATTGACCTGCTTGAAATAATCAAGGTCGAAAAAAATGAGCGAGAAAACACCCCCGTCAAACCCGGACCGCTCAATTTCAAGTTCCAGCAGTTTATGCAGATGCCTGGCATTGAACAATCCGGTGATGTCATCGGTTATGGTCAGGCGCTGAACCTCTTCATAGTTGCGGGCATTCTCAAGAGCAATGGCCGCATATTCGGCCACGGTCGTCAGCAGTTCCATGTCATATTTATGCAGCGGAGTGATGTCCTTTTTGTTGACCAACTCGATCACCCCCAGGACTTTTTCCCGTATTTTCATCGGGATGCAGATAATGGACTCGGTGGAAAACTGGGTGACATTGTCGACTTTCCGGGAGAAATGCGGTTCTTCATCCACGCTGGGCACGAACAGGGGCCGCCCGGTCTTGGCCACCCATCCGGCCACCCCTTCGCCGACCTTAAGCCGAATGTCTTTCAGCTTTTCGGTGTGGATGGAGTCGCCCACAACAATTTCGAAGTAGAGTTCCTGTTTTTTCTCATCCACCAGCAGCAGCGACCAGTTTTCAGGGCTGAAGAACTCGGCGACTTTATACAGAATTTTTTCCAGAACTTCATTAACCGTAAGTGACGTGGTGAGCGTTTTACCGATTTCATTAAAAATGGATATCTGCTTTTTAATACGCTCAAACTCTGTCAGTTTTACCTTGTCCATCAGGGCATCCTTGATAATCCTTCGTTTTTCTGCACCTTTTCAATTATGCATATGACAATAAGAAAGTCAATGTTCCGAAAAGGTAAAAAGCTTACAACCTGTTACAGCATTTTTTACGTGCTGATTCAGAAGGCAACAATCCCTTGACCCTACACAGATTTATCGTCATAATTAATTATTTTTTTAATTAAAAAACAACAAATTGTACCGTTTTTAAAGGAGCGTACCTATGATACACCCTAATGTTGTAACCGAATTTTCTCCCACGGCTGAGGAACCACAGGTGGCCCCCACCGCCTTTGTGCATCCCCTGGCTGCGGTTGTCGGAAATGTCTCGGTGGGAGAGCAGGTGATGGTCTCCCCCGGCGCATCCATTCGGGGCGACGAAGGCCGGCCCCTCTGCATCGGAGATGAATCCAACGTGCAGGACGGTGTGGTGATTCATGCCCTTGAAACCATGCACCAGGGAAATCCCGTGCCGGAAAACATGGTGGAACACGAAGGCCGGCAGTATGCCGTCTATCTCGGCCGACGCGTTTCACTTGCCCATCAGGCCCAGGTTCACGGACCGGCCCTGGTGGGCGATGATACATTTATCGGCATGCAGTCCCTGGTTCTCATGTCCAGGGTGGGGCCGCGCTGCGTGGTTGAGCCGCGCTGTTTTCTCATGGGCGTATCTGTTCCCGAAGGCCGCTATGTTCCGGCCGGAACAATGCTGAATACCCAGGCTGCCGCCGACAGCCTGCCCGAGATTACCCCTGAGTATCCTTTACGAAACCTCAATCAGGACGTCGTGCGGGTTAATACGGAACTGGCAAAGGGATACCTGCAGGCAGGCATGTAAGAGGCTGTTGTAAACTGTCCGCCTGTCCCGGCCATATCGGGATTCGCCACTGCATCGTACACACCACGTGCGCCGCTTTGAACCCGAACATTTTCAAAATCTTCCCAAGCCGGCGCGTAATCCCACATTTTCTTTTTCAAATAAAAAAGGCAGGGCCGCCTGATTGGCGGTCCTGCCTTAATAATGCATACGTCTAAGTCAAAGCATTAGGGCATGGGTTTGGCATCCTTGCTGGGCATAAGGATGGAAACCACTACCAGTGTAATGAATGACAGCGGGATGGAAATGATACCCGGGTTGTTCAGAGCGATGGGAGCGGTTGCCGGATCCAGTCCGTATCGTTCCCACATACTCGGTGACACCAGGATGATACCCAGAGCCGTTACCATACCTACAAAGATGGAGCAGGCGATACCCATAGCAGATGTTTTCTTCCAGAAAATAACCATCATGATAGCCGGCAGGTTGGCTGATGCCGCAACGGCAAATGCCAGGCCGACAAGGAAGGAAACGTTCATGCCCTTGAACAGGATACCCAGGATAATGGCGATAATACCAACAATGATAGCGGAAATCTTACCGGCCTTCACCTGTCCCGCATCGCTCATCTCGATACCGGCGAAGTTGGACAGAAGGTCGTGGGCAACAGCACCGGAAGCGGCAACAATCAGACCACTAACCGTACCAAGAACCGTTGCAAACGCGATGGCCGAAATGATGGCAAACAACGCGACCCCGAAGAACTTGGCCAGCAGCGGCGCCGACATGTTGCTACTCTCCAGGTCAAGCACACCGTGGGTCATGGCGCCCAGTCCCATGAAAAGGGTCAGAATATAGAAGAACCCGATGGATGCGATGGCCACGATGGTGGACTTACGGGCATCTTTGGGGCTCGGAACCGTATAGTAACGGATAAGGATGTGCGGCAGAGCCGATGTTCCGAAGAACAGGGCGATCATCAGGGATACGAAGTTCAGCTTTGACATGAAGGTTGAGCCTTCGTCGATTTTAAACTTCACACCAGGCCGCATGAGTTTCTTACCGGACGTGGGGTTCTGGGTCCAGACGGTTACGCTGTTGTCGCCGTCTTTGATTTTGTTCTTTTTGAAGCGCAGAACCTCACCTTGATCAACCGTGGCCAGGAACTTGAACGGACCGACCGGGCCGGTCTTTTCAACTTCCTTACCGTCAACAATGATCTTGCTCATGGCGCCTACCTGGAAAAACTTGCGGTCTTCCTGGGGCGCACCGTTGTACAGCTTGTCACCGTTGGCCAGAACGGTAGCAGACAGGGCCTCTTTAACAACTGCCTTGCCGTCTTTGCTGCTTACCTGCCACCAGGTGTTGACGCCGTCTTTTTCCAGTTTCACCAGGCCTTTGTCCGCATTATGCCCGGCGACCTTATACGCTGCATCCGCAACGGCGGTTACCGTGCCTCCCGAAACGGTTGCATCCATTGATTTCAACACATGATATTCATCACCCGGTTTCAGCTTGAAACCATTGGCGAACAGGCAAATTGTCAGAACGGTTGAGAAAACAATCAGCAGACCGCCTTTAATAAACTGAACGTAGGTGGTGGATGCCATACCGGCCGTGGCCACGATAAAAATAACGATACCGCCAACGAGAATAACGCCTACCCAGTGGGGCATACCCAGCAGCGGTTTTACCAGTGCACCGGCGCCGACCATCTGCGGAATCAGGTAGCAGATGGACACGATCAGGGTACTGATGGCTGCCATGAGCTGGATGGCTTTGGAGTTGAAACGGTTATCCAGAGCATCGGTAAAGGTATATTTACCCGATTTCTTCAGCGGCTCGGCCACAACAAAAAGAGCCACAACCCAACCGGCCAGGTAGCCGATGGAGTACAGGAAGCCGTCATAGCCCTGGAAGGCGATCATTCCGCAGATACCCAGGAATGATGCTGCCGACAAATAGTCACCGGCAAAAGCAATGCCGTTTACGCCCCAGTGAATGGTTCCACCGGCTGCATAATAACCCTTGGATGATGTGGTCCGGGAAGCAAAATACTTCGAAATCCCCAGAACCGCAATAACGAATGCTATAAATAGAATTATCGCAAATGCTGATGCTTCATAAATCATTTATTTGCCCTCCCCTGATGGTGTGTTCATTCTGTCCTCTGCTGCCGTGCACATCGAGTTGTAGATAACTCCCATTATAATCGCGAGAATAATCAGGCCAAAACCGTACACACATGCAAGGTTGAGTCCGGAAAAGATGATGATGCCCATGGTTTTTGGGCTTACGGTGTTGATTGCAACAAAACCGGCATACAC
This sequence comes from Thermodesulfobacteriota bacterium, assembly GCA_028282925.1. GTDB lineage: Bacteria > Desulfobacterota > WTBG01 > CAIYCZ01 > CAIRTM01 > JANQGV01. The sequence continues at coordinate 9,111 of JANQGV010000171.1, read as the reverse complement.
AATGCAGTAAACGATAAAAAGTTTGATTCCGAGCGACGCTTTATAATCAGAAGCCTTATCCTCGCCCCAATCAGATGCTGGTCCATGTCCTGCCATTTTCTTCCTCCCTTAGTTTGTTTTCTAAAATCTAAATACGTTAAGTAGGTTTATATATGTAATATATTTATGGTGTTATAAATATATGGAAAAATAGTAAAAGAGAAACCAACTGCTGCTTATTACATGGTTTACTGTAGTACTCCCATAAACCAGTTAAAAATATTCCCACATCATACTTCATTCCGAAAATTTATGCAAGCTTAAAATCGCAAAATGTTTACTTTTTATACATCCCTCTGTACACATTTTATACACCACCCTTTATCCATAACTCACCTTTTTTGCTTCATTTTCTGAAAATGGCCTGAAAAGTCCCATTTGCTGTGTAAAATTTTTAAACACCGGGGCAGCCATCAGGCCCCTGGAAGTAAGCATTTTTAACAGCACAAATTGTTATATATAATTAAAAATAATAATATATAGTTATTTTTTGCTTTGCAAAACATGGCTTCACTCTGGATTGGCATGCTTATTGAAATGTATAAAGGCTTTAAAGACGGGTTGACGCCCTTAATTCCAGATACCAAATGCGCGGCAATCACTATTTGAACCGCAATAAAATGCACTTATGAATCAGAAGGAGGATGTTATGACTGAAGCAGTGAAGAACAAAGGGTGGTCGGTCACCATGGCCGGAACCGGAATCAACCTTGCGCTTGGAATTCTTTATACCTGGAGTATTTTCAAGGGTGCCATCAGCAAATCCATTCAGACCGGCGGCGAAGGCGCTTTTGCCTGGGAACTTGCAAAACTGAACGATCCCTACGCGGTCTGCTGTATCGTGTTTGCTTTCTCGATGATCCTGGCCGGTAAATGCCAGGACAAACTGGGCCCCAAAGTCACCGCCTTCATCGGCGGCGTACTGGTAGGCCTCGGATTTATCTGGATCTCCCAGACAACCAGCTATGCAGCCTGGGTTGTGGGCTTCGGCGTGCTGGCCGGTACCGGTATCGGCTTCGGCTATTCTTCGGCCACACCGCCGGCACTCAAATGGTTTTCATCGGCTAAAACCGGTCTGATCGCCGGACTGGTTGTATCGGGTTTCGGACTGGCCTCGGTCTACATCGCACCCCTGGCGAAATACCTGCTCGGTACCGTAGGACTGCAAACAGCCATGATGTATTTCGGCATCGCTTTTACGGTTGTTGTATGCGGTCTGTCCATGTTTCTTACCAACCCGCCCAAGGGATATGTTCCCGCCGACACCGCTGCCGGGAAAAGCAACAAGCCCGCACCGGCACCTGTTAAGGACGCTTCTCCTTCGGAAATGCTGAAGAGCCTCAACTTCTGGAAACTGTGGTTCATCTACTTCATCGGAGCCGGCGCCGGACTCATGGTTATCGGCAACGTTGCCGGAATGGCCAAACAGAGCATGGGCGACGCAGCCTTCGTAGCCGTTGCCATCATGGCAGTCGGCAATGCCGGCGGCCGGATTGTTGCCGGTATCCTTTCCGACAAGATCGGTCGCAGCAGCACCCTGATTATTATGCTCCTGTTCCAGGCCATTCTCATGGCCGCCTGTATCCCGGCCGTGAGCTCTGCAAACACCGGCGCCGTGGCACTGGTTATGCTGGCCACCTTTATCGGCTTCAACTACGGCACCAACCTCTCGCTGTTCCCCTCCCTTTCAAAGGACTACTGGGGACTGAAGAACCTGGGGATCAACTACGGCATCCTGTTTACTGCCTGGGGCGTCGGCGGGTTTGTTATGAGCCGCCTGTCTCAGATGATGATGGCCACCACCGGCAGCTTCTCTTCATCGTTCATCATTGCGGCGATCCTGCTCAGCGTTGCCACGGTTCTGACCTTCACCCTGAAAGAGCGTGGGGCCAAGGTCGTTGCGCCGGAAGGCATTATGTACCAGGCCCAGCTTGGCGCCACAATGGCCGACGGCGGTGAAAAGATCAAGAAAGATAAATAACCAAGCTCCTCCTCTGCATTTCCGGCACGGCCGAACCGATATCGGCCGGCCGTGCCGGATGCATTTTCATACACAGCGCAACCGGAGTTACCCGCTATGAGAACAAAAGAGTGCCACATAATACCCGAAGAAGAAAAGCAGTGTGTCTGGATGACCACCGGGTTGATCTCATACAAACTCTGTACAAGGGATTTCCGCTGTGAGGAGTGTATTTTCGACCAGGTCATGCGCGATGAAACCGCGGTGCCCGGTAGAATGCCCGCTCCTGAAGCACCTCCGGTTGCGCCTCCCCTTTCAACCCCTGCGTCATCGGTGCCGGTAACGGGGGCCCTTTTTTATCATCAGAGTCACTGCTGGGCCAAGGTCGAAGACCCGGAAGAAGTGCGGGTCGGCATAAACGGCATCCTGGCCAAAATGGTTGCCCGCATTAAGGCCGTGGTGCTCCCCCGGGCCGGGGGGCCGGTTGTGCAGGGACAGTGCTTTGCCCACATCATACAGGAAAAACACATTGTTCCACTCATTTCTCCTCTTACCGGAACCGTTCTCGCGGCCAACGACCGCCTGAACAAATCCCCGGACCTGCTCCTGAGCGACTCCCTGGAACAGGGCTGGGTGGTAACGGTCAGGCCCGACAACCTCGAACACGATCTGCGGACGCTGCTGTTCGGCAAAAGAGCCATTGAGTGGTATCACAAGCGGGAACAGGAAATCTGTGAGGCGAGTTCGGCAGTGCTCAATCCTGCAAATTCGGAGCTGGGTATGACGCTGCAGGACGGCGGCGAGCGGATAGGAAGCCTTGCCGAAACCCTTACTTCAGAACAGTACTACCAAATCCTTGAGTCGGTGTCCCGCCCGGAAGATCCGGTCTAGCCTGCACGTGTGCACGGCATTGCGGACACATATCAACCGACTTCTGATCGATATCTTCAACATACGTAGAAGCATTCAGCACGCATCCCGGGTGGGTACAGTGCAACAGCCCGAAAGTATGCCCCAGTTCATGGACCGACTCCTTCAGCATGCGCTCCACCAGGAGCCGGTTGTCTTCGGGCATGCCGTAAAAGCCATTATTGAGGCGGTGCAGGGAAACAACCGCCCCGATACCGTCCAGTTGGGCCTCTCCGAACACAAAGGTAAGAATCGGGATAAACAGGTCAACGTCGGTGACCCCCAGGATTTTTACTGCATCGGCGGGAGGGTCGGCAATAAGCTGGATTAAAATTTCTGAGGAGTTGTACTGCGCCCGGGTCTCGTCATACACCGCCCCCAGGTCGACCGGCAGCCTGCTGCATTTCGCCTGCACACCGAAGACGCTTTGGACACTGTGCTCCAGCGGCTCCAGCCAGCCCTCGGTCGAGGTTTCTATGGGTACGATATAGATATACGCCATGACCAGAGAGGAGATCGGTTAGCATTGTTTGCCGCACGTCCCGTGCCGTAAAGAGGGGTGTGTTATTTTTTCAACCCGTATTTCTCAATTTTGTTGTACAGGGTCAGGCGGCTGATTTTAAGTATGCCCGCTGCCTGGGCGATATTGCCGCCGGTGCGGTCCAGAATTTTTATAATGTGGCTTTTCTCCACCTCTTCCAGAGAATTTTCCTCAACCGGCTTCATAGCCACCGGAAATGGAAACGACAGGTCTTTGAGCTCGATGAGGTTGCCCTGGGCCCCTACCATGGCACGCTCGATAACATTGCGCAGCTCCCGGACGTTGCCCGGCCACTCATAGCGCAAAAGCACATCCAGGGTCTCGGGGGAAATATCCATCACGCTCTTGTTCATTGCCTGGGCATATTTTTTAACGAAAAAACGGGCCAGCAGGGCGATGTCCGACTTTCTCTCCCGTAGCGGCGGTAAAACAATTGAAAAGACATTCAGGCGGTAGTACAGGTCCTCCCGGAACGTGCCCTCCCGCACCGCGTTTTCGAGGTCTTTGTTGGTGGCGCAGATGATGCGGAAGTCTACGTTGACAACCTTGTCGCCGCCCAGGCGCGTAAACTGCCTGGTTTCAATGACCCGCAACAGGTCCATCTGCATCTTCATCCCGATGTTGCCGATCTCGTCCAGAAAAATGGTCCCCTTGTCGGCCATCTCCAGCTTGCCGCGCCTGCGATACAGCGCCCCGGTAAAAGCCCCCTTCTCATGGCCGAACAGCTCACTTTCCAGCAGCCCTTCGGTGTAGGCCCCGCAGTTGATGGTGATGATTGGGAAGTACCTGCGGTTGCTGTTGCTGTGGATTGCCCGGGCGATGAGTTCCTTGCCGGTACCGCTCTCACCGCGGATCATGACCGTTGAATCGGTGGGCGCAACTGTTGCAACCTTGTCCATGACTTTATTGAGTTGCTGGCTTTCACCCACAATTTCGTCGGCAAAGGATATGTCTTCAATATGCTGGCGTAGCTGAATGTTTTCACACAGCAGCCGCCGCTGCTCAACGGCGTTTCTGATCAGGTGGCTCATATCATCCGGATCGACCGGTTTGAGGATATAGTCGAAGGCTCCTTCTTTCAGGGCCTGAATACTGCTCTCAACCGAACCGAAGGCGGTGATGATGATGGTAATGATGTTCTTGTCGATCTGTTTGACCCGCTTCTGCAGCTCCAGTCCGTCCATGCCCGGCATTTTGATATCGAGCAGAACAATATCCCAGGACTTTTCCTGCAGCTTCTGCAAGGCGGCGTTTGCGTCTTCGGCCGTATCCACCCGGTACCCGTCGAACTGGAACCACTTGCAAAGCGCATCCCGCACTGAGGCTTCATCGTCAACAATCAATATTCCTATATCTGCCGGTTTCATCCTACACAACTCCTCTACTCTTTATCCGGTGGGGTTTGGCCCTGTACCCGGGGTAGTGTAATGGTAAATTCGGTGCCTTTGCCCACCTCTGATTCAACACTGATGGTTCCCGCATGCTGTTGTACTATGCCGTAAACGGCCGCAAGTCCAAGCCCCAAACTCTTGTTGGACTCCTTGGTGGAAAAAAACGGTTCAAATATGCTGGACTGGGCCTCTTTGGGGATGCCCTCACCTTGGTCCCGTATCATCATTTTAACCAGTCCCGTGTCCTGGTAATCGGTCCGCACAAGTATCTCGTTGCCCGGCAACGAAGCTTCGATGGAATTGATAATCATCGAAACCAGTATCTGCTGAATAGCCCCTGCATCACACTGCACAAGGTCGTCGCCGTCGTCCATGTCGGTCACCAGGGTAAGGTCTTTCATTTTAGCGCTGTGGGCGATGACCTTGGTGCTGACATCGATAATCTCGTTCAGATGCACGGCCTTTACATCTCCCAGGGAACGTTTGGCGAACAGCAACAGGTTTTTGGCAATGTCCCCGCAGCGTTTGGCTTCGTTGGCCATAAGCTGGAGGTTGTCCTTGATCGCGGTAATATTCTCAGGGGAAACCTCCTTCTGCTCCAGATACCGGGCCGACAGCTTGGCATAGGAAAGAATGCCCGACAGTGGGTTGTTTATTTCATGGGCCACCATTGCCGAAAGCTTCCCTAAAGATGCCATCTTTTCGGCCATCGCCAGGCTGGACTGGGTTTTTTTCAGCTCCTGTTCGGCCTTTGTCTGCTGCAGATGACTTTTATAACTCTGGCTGATAAGGCTTCCCAACAGCAACGTGATAATCAGCAGAATGATCACCGAGAATATAATCACGTTGCGGGTGATGGAGGCGATTTCCGCTTTTACGTCTTCGATATATATGCCGGTGCCGATAATCCAGCCCCAGGGCGCAAAACCTTTTACATACGAAATCTTCGGCACAACATGATACTTGTTGTCCCGCGACTGCCATTTATACCCTACGTACCCCGACCCCTGTTCCTTGACCACGTTGACCATCTCGACGAAAAGATGCCTGCCGTCCGGATCCACATAATCGGACACGTCTTTGCCGTTCAGGTCGCTGCGGTAGGGGTGGATCACCATGCGGGGGTGCATGTCGTTGATCCAGAAATAGTCCTTCATTTCCTGCCCGTAATGCAGGTTGCTGATCTGCTCAATGGCCCGCTGCTGGGCCTGCTCACGGGTAAGCAGTCCGTTTTTTTCGTCGTGTTCCAGTTTGGCCAGGATGTTCCAGGCCGAGTTTGTCAGTTCCCGGATCATCTCCCGCTTGCGGTCCAGGCTGTTTTTCTCAATGGTGGGTATGATGATCCAGAAAATGGAAGCAATAAAAAGCACAATTGTCACTGCGGTAGGCATGACAATGCGTATTAAAAACGACTTCCAGGTAAATGAAATATTAGGAGCAATCATTGCCGGGACTCTATAAGATGTACCTTTTTTTTATAACTATATGTTTTAACTTTTTTTTTACACAAATATGTTCATCGACGCTTAGGAGTGCCCATACATCTCGTATATGGACCAGAGCATCCTGTTTTTCAATATGCATTTCCCCTGGATTCGAACCGGCATAGAGCAGGTCGGATATAATCTGCAGCAGGTTAGTTTATCATTTATACTGCAAACAGGATCGTTATGCAAGTTATAAACAGAGTAATGTATAAAATATTAACAAGGAAGTGTATATTATATTAACAATCTACTGGATAATTCCTTTTATTTTCTGTATAATCCACAAAAATACCTGTAAAACGTTTAATATTTTTACATGTACTCTATCTGAACACCTGCCGCTGACCGGTAAGGCCGCAGGGTATCTGAAAAGTCCTTGTCGTTGACACGTACCGGCACGAACTTATATACTTATAGATGAACATGGGTATGCTGCCGGAACAGCAGCAACCCCTAAGCGCAGCTTTTGCACAATGGTGAGAGGTCTTTAGAGCATGATAAACCCGAACATTTCCGATCAGTTAAAAACGTTCCTGATTCGAATTATTTTCCCTACCGCAGTATCCATTGTGCTGTTTATAACCGCCATTTTCTGGATCATCATACCCACCATTGAGAAAAACAGCCTGGACCGCAAGCGGGAGATGATCCGGGAACTGACCAACTCGGCCTGGAACATCCTGGCCAAACTGGAACACGACGAAAAAAACGGGCTGCTCACCCGTGAGCAGGCCCAACGGCAGGCCATCGAACAGATCAGCAACCTGCATTACGGCCAGGAAATGAAGGACTATTTCTGGATCAACGACATGCACCCCCGCATGGTGATCCACCCCTACCGCAACGACCTGAACGGTAAGGACCTGACCGATTATACCGATCCCGACGGCAAGCGCGTATTTGTGGAGTTTGTTAATGTAGTGAAAAAACAGGGCTCGGGGTATGCGCAGTACATGTGGCAATGGAAGGATGACGACACCCGTATTGTTCCTAAAATATCCTATGTGAAGGGTTTTGCGCCCTGGGGCTGGATTATCGGCACCGGCATATATATCGAAGACGTAAAAGCGGAAATCGCCTCCATCACCCGCAACCTTATCGAAATCTCCCTTTTTATCCTGGCGATTATCGGGCTGCTGCTGGCAAGCATCACCTGGCAAAACTACAATGCCCTCAAGCTGCAGCACCAGGCCGAAATGGCCCTGCGCGAATCGGAAGAAAAATACCGCATGCTGGTGGAGTCGGCCGGAGAGGGTATGCTCATGGCTCTTGAAGGCAAATACATGTACGCCAACCAGACCATCGCCCAGTTGCTGGAGTACACCACGGATGAAATTAACGGCATGCGGGTGTATGAAATTTTTGCCGACGATCCGGAGCTGCCCGGCCACCGGTCCGTACAGGAACTGGCCTCCGGCAAATCAATTCCGGAAACCTTTGAAACCAGGCTCACAACCGGGTCGGGCGGAACCAAAGACGTAATCCTGTCCTGCTCCGACATAACCATCGGCGGCAAAAACGGCTTCATCGCGGTGGTAACCGACATCACCAAACGCAAGCAGGCCGAAGACGCCCTGGGCGAATCGGAAGAAAAATTCCGCACCCTGGCCAACAACCTCAACGTCGGTATTTACCGCCGCACCATCGGCGACAAACCGAGTTTTGTGGAAGTAAACCCCGCCATGGTTACACTGCTGGGTTTCGACAGTAAAGATGAGTTGTTGAACTTCCCGGTTGCCGACCTGTTCGTCGACCCCGACGACCAGAAAACCCTGGGTATAAAAACCCGTGACGGCACCCTGAAAAGGGCCGTTGTCAAGCTGCGCAAGAAGGACGGCTCGACCTTCAGCGCCTCCATCTGGGCCGTGACTGTTGTGGACCAGGAAGGCACTCCCCTGTATTACGACGGTATCGTGGAGGACGTATCCGACCTGCAGGCCCGGGAAGAAGAGCGGGAGCGGCTGCTCAATGAAATGCAGACCTCCATGTTCTTTCTGAACCAACCCATTACCAGCCTGACGCTTGCCGAGGCCGTTACCTGTTCGCCCGAAACATCGGTCCGCGATGCAGCCGGGCTTATCAGCAGCCGCAAAACCGACATCGTGCTTATTGACGGGCCTTCCGGTTCCTGCGCCGGAGTCGTCACCGACAAGGACCTCCGCCGACACATCGCATCGGCAGACACATCGTCCGACACGCCGGTTTCCAGTATTCTGTCGGCCCCGGTTGTCTCTATTGAAGATGATGCCTGTATTTTCGAAGCCGGACTGCTCATGGAGAAAAACAATATCTCGCACCTGGTGGTAACCGACTCCAACGGTGCCATAACCGGTGTGCTGCGGGGCGGCGATGTTTCCGCCATTCAAAAGTATTCTCCGGCGGTGCTGCTGCGCGAAATCCAGGATGCAACCTCCCCCGCCGACATTATCAAGCAAAAGGCGGTGCTGCCCACCCTGCTTACGTCGCTGATCTCATGCGGGGCCAAGCCGCAGTTCATCACGCACCTGACCACCGTTGTCACCGACACGCTGCTGCAAAAATTCATCGGCTTTGCCGTTGCCGAACTGGGGCTCCCGCCGGTGCGGTTCAGCTTCCTGATTTTCGGTAGCGAAGGCCGCGAGGAGCAGACCCTGCGCACCGACCAGGACAATGCCATTGTGTACGAGGACCCAGAGCCGGAAATGCAGGAAACAGCACACAGCTACTTTTTACAACTGGGGGAAAAGGTGTGCGGATGGCTGAACGATGCCGGGTATGGGTACTGCGACGGCGACAACATGGCTC
>JANQGV010000157.1 GCA_028282925.1 Thermodesulfobacteriota bacterium | reverse complement strand
GGTCAGTGTCGTCTTGCCATGGTCTACGTGGCCGATCGTCCCTATATTTACATGCGGTTTTGTTCTCTCAAATTTCTGCTTTGACATCGTTTTCCTCCTAGATCACGATTTGGTTGAAATCCTTATACATTCGTTTGACCGGCTGACTCTTTTTCCAGTATTTCTTTGGCCAGGGGGGCAGCAAGTGTTTCATAACAAAGAAATTGCATAGTGTACGTTGCCCGGCCCTGTGTCATTGACCGTATTTCGGTTGCATACCCGAACATCTCGGCAAGGGGTACATGCGTGGTGACGACGACGGTGGCATTCCTGTTTTCCATACCGATAACCTTGCCGCGCCGCGATGATATATCACCGATGACATCTCCCATATATTCTTCCGGAAGGACTATTTCCACGTTCATGATCGGCTCAAGCATGACAGGGCTGGATTTCCTGACGGCTTCCTTGAACCCCATTGATGCGGCAACCTTGAACGCACGCTCTGAAGAATCAACGTCATGGTAAGAACCGTCGAAGAGGGTAACCCTGAGATCGGTCAGGGGCACTCCACTCCAGAGTCCCGTATCGGCCGCCTCGGTTATCCCGTTTTCAATGGCTCGTATATATTCCTTCGGCACTGCACCGCCGATGATTTTATCTACAAATTCGATACCGTTTCCTTTTTCAACCGGCTCAACCTCCAGCCAGACATGTCCGTACTGTCCGCGCCCGCCGGTCTGTTTGACGAATTTACCTTCGGCCTTGGAGGCTTCGCGAATAGTCGAACGGTAGGCAACCTGGGGCCGGCCGACGTTGGCCCCCACCTTGAACTCCCGCAGAAGACGATCGACAACGATCTCAAGGTGAAGCTCTCCCATCCCTGAGATCAGGGTCTGTCCGGTTTCGTCGTTATAATGGAAAGAAAAGGAGGGGTCTTCAATTGCGATTTTCTGGAGTGCTTCAGCCAGTTTGCCCTGGTCTGCCTTGCTGCGTGCTTCAACCGCCACGGAAATAACGGTTTCCGGCAGCTCTATCTGTTCGAGAATAATGGGGCTGGTTTCCGAGCAGAGCGTATCGCCGGTGGATGCGTTCTTTATGGTCAGGGCAACGATATCTCCGGCTCCTGCTTCCTGCATCTCTTCGCGCTTGTTTGCGTGCATCTTTAGAATCTGCCCCACACGCTCGCGTTTGTTTTTCGTTGCGTTCAGCACGTATGATCCTTTGCGGACCGTGCCGGAATAGATACGGCAGAAGGCCAGATGACCCACAAACGGATCGGTCATAATTTTGAAAGCAAGTGCCGACAGCGGCTCATCGTTGCGCGTCCGGCGGGTGACATCCTCTCCGTCGACTGTTGTACCCTGCACAGCCGGTACATCAAGGGGAGAAGGCAGATAGTGGACCACGGCATCAAGCAGCGGCTGAACCGCTTTGTTCTTGAAAGCCGAGCCACAGACGACCGGAACAACATCCAGGTTAACGGTTGCCGCCCGGATGGCGTCACGCAGTTCCTGCTGCCCGATTTCGGCGCCCTCAAGGTATTTGGCCATCAGGGTGTCGTTATAATCGGCGGTAAACTCGATGATTTTTTCGCGATAGGAACGGGCGGCTTCCATGAACTCTTCGGGGATGTCCTCGGCGTGATATGAAGCGCCCAGGTTGTCGCCTTCATAGACGATGGCCTGCATGCTAATCAGGTCGATAACACCACGGAAATAGTCTTCTTTACCAAGCGGCAGTTGCAGCACCAGAGGCCTGGCGCCCAGCCGTTTTTCAATCATTTCAACAACACGGAAGAAATCGGCACCGGTCCGGTCCATCTTATTGATGAATGCCACCCGGGGCACGTTATACCGTTCGGCCTGCCGCCAGACCGTTTCAGATTGCGGCTCAACCCCGCCCACGGCGCAGAAAACGGCAATAGCACCGTCGAGAACGCGCAGAGAGCGTTCCACTTCCATGGTGAAATCCACATGCCCGGGGGTATCGATTATATTAATGCGGTGGTCGTTCCAGTAACAGGTGGTCGCGGCGGACGTGATGGTAATGCCGCGCTCCTGCTCCTGCTCCATCCAGTCCATGACGGCCGTACCTTCATGCACTTCGCCGAGCTTGTAGGAGACACCGGTATAGTACAGGACGCGCTCGGTCGTAGTGGTCTTACCCGCATCGATATGCGCCATGATTCCTATATTCCGGTTTTTTTCCAACTGTACTTCTCGTTCCACCGTTGTTTACCTTCTAAACTGCCTGTTTTGTGAATCTGTTAAAAATATGCGCGTGTAACGCGCCGTTGTAAAAGGGCTTACCAGCGATAGTGTGCAAACGCTTTGTTGGCAGCCGCCATTTTGTGTGTATCTTCCCGTTTCTTAATGGAGGTTCCGCGATTATTGAGCGCATCCAGAAGTTCTGCGGCCAGCCGTTCCCGCATGGTCTTTTCGGGCCGCGACCGGGAAAATCCGATCAGCCAGCGCATGGCAAGCGCCATTTGCCTGTTTGGGCGAACCTCAACCGGGACCTGATAGTTGGCGCCGCCGATACGCCGCGACTTTGTTTCCACGGTAGGCTTGATATTGTTAAGCGCCTGCTTAAAGGATTCTACAGGATCCTGGCCGGTTTTTTCCTTGATAATGTCCAGTGCCCCGTACACGGCAGCCTGCGCAGTGCTTTTCTTGCCCTGCAGCATGATTTTATTGATAAATCTGGCCAGCGTTTCGTCCTTATACTTGGGATCAGGTAAAATCTCCCGCTTTTCAGCTTCGCGTCTTCTTGCCATTGAAAACTCCAAATAATGTGTCTAATTAATTAATACGTAATAGTCTTACTTACTTAGGCCGTTTCGCTCCGTATTTTGAACGGGCCTGTTTCCGGTTTTCAACACCGGCTGAGTCAAGGGTACCCCGTACGATATGATAGCGCACACCAGGTAAATCCTTCACACGGCCACCGCGTACCAGTACAACGGAGTGCTCCTGGAGATTATGCCCGACGCCCGGAATATATGCAGTAATTTCAATACCATTGGTAAGCCGGACCCTGGCTACCTTCCGCAGGGCGGAGTTGGGCTTCTTGGGCGTTGCCGTATACACACGGGTACAAACACCCCGTTTCTGGGGACAATTTCTGAGTGCGCGTGATTTCGATTTCTTTTGTGCTTTCTTGCGACCCTGGTTGCACAACTGATTAATTGTTGGCATATTTTACCTCTACACAATCGTTATCAAGTTAAAACAAATTTTTTATCATAGACAATATATTTTGTCAAATATAAAAACATTTAATTATAATTTTTTTTACTTTTCAGGCCTCAAACGCGTCTTTTTGCCGGCAAAAACACACTTTTTTCACCTTCCGCACAGTTTTATTGTGCGATACACCTCGCCGGAAGTTGCCCGTCCCGTAGCGGGAGGCTCCGTAACCGCAAAAGCATATTCAGGTTCTGTTGGTACAGTAATGTGTAGGAATATGCTTCCAGGCGCTTAAGCCGTCATATTCCCCTGCGCAAACAGTATGTGTTGTATCCCGCACGTGCCGTCCCTGCCTTTAAACGCTCTTTCGGATGGCATAGGTGCGAAGGTTGGTACTATGATTTAGAGCGATTCGGAAGGTTCGGCTTCCTGCTCTTCCTGTGTCTCAAAGGCAATACCCACCTTGCGGTATTCCGGATATCCGGTACCGGCAGGTATCAAGCGTCCCATTGCAGCATTTTCTTTCAGACCCCTGAGGTAATCGACCTTGCCTTCTATGGCGGCCTGGGTCAGTACCCGGGTGGTTTCCTGGAAGGATGCTGCCGAAATAAATCCTTCCGTGCTCAAAGATGCCTTGGTTATACCCAAAAGGAGCGGCTCTGCAATGGCAACCTGCCCGCCCGTTTCACGCACCTTGGCATTTTCATCTTCAAACCGGTATTTTTCAACCTGCTCACCGAGCAGGAAGTTTGTATCGCCTACTTCCTTGATTTTTACCCGCTGCAGCATCTGGCGCACGATACATTCGATGTGTTTATCGTTGATTTTAACACCCTGCAGCCGGTATACTTCCTGAACCTCATCAACCAGGAATTTTGCCAGTTCTTTTTCACCCAAAATGTTTAAAATATCGTGCGGATTGGCCAGTCCGTCCATGATCGGCTCACCCGCTTTGATCCGGTCGCCCTCGTGCACGCTGATATGCTTGCCCTTGGGGATGAGATATTCTTTGGGTTCGAGTTTTTTACCGCCCACATCGGTGATGTTGGGGGTAACAACAACTTTACGCTTGCCCTTCACGTCTTTTCCAAAAGTAACCGTACCGTCGATTTCACTGATAACGGTCACTTCCTTGGGTTTGCGGGCCTCGAACAGCTCGGCAACTCGCGGCAAACCACCTGTAATATCTTTGGTTTTTGATGTTTCACGGGTAATCTTGGCGATAACATCACCAGGTGCTACCTCGTCCCCTTCAGAAACGACGATATTGGCGCCGACCGGCATGAAATAGCGGGCCTGGCGGTCTTTGTCCGTTGCAATTTTCAGGGTTTTC
>JANQGV010000153.1 GCA_028282925.1 Thermodesulfobacteriota bacterium | reverse complement strand
CCCGCGGAAGAGTTTTTTTACTTCGCTGTTCAAGAAAGGTCGTTTGTTATGAAGGCACAGATCAGAAGGTACTTTATCAGCGGTTTGTTGGTGGTGGTTCCCATAGCCCTTACCGTCTATATTTTGATGATTATCGTAAACTTCACCGACCGGCTTTATCCCCTATTGAAGGAGTATCTGCCGGTATATATTCCCGGTTTCGGTATTATTATAACGCTGTGTATCATAATGCTGGTGGGAATAATCACCACGAATTTCGTCGGGAAGCGGCTCCTGCTTTTCGGAGAAACCATTATAGCCCGCATTCCGCTTGTGAAGGAAATCTATCATTCGATTAAACAGATTGCCGAGGCAATTTTTACAACCGAGCATAAAAGCTTTCGGCGGGTTGTGCTTATAGAATATCCCCGCAAAGGTATTTATACGATGGTGTTTGTGACCGGGGTGCCCAGGCCGGAAATCGAGGAAAAAATCGGCAGGAAATGCTTGAATGTTTTTGTGCCCACAACCCCGAACCCGACGTCGGGTTTTTACCTGATGGTGCCGGAGGATGAAGTGACCGAGCTCGATATATCCCCGGAAGAGGCCTTTCGTCTGATTGTTTCGGGAGGTATGGCTTCTAAGTAACCTCTGCCGGTGTCCTTTTTTTTGAAATTTTTAAACCTACGGACTTCAGCTGTGCAACCCGAATATCTTCTAGTGATTCGGGGAGAAAACTGTTTATAAGACGCTACGCGTCTTCTACCCCCTTTCTTTGTTCGCCCCAAAGAAAGGGGGGAAAGAAATGGCGCCTGCAACTTGTCCCGCCGCCGGCGGGATATCCTCGCGGCACGATTTCAGTCGGCGGGTCAACAAACTCGCCCCTGAAGAACGGGGCTCAGACATGTCGACCCTTCTTCCTCCTGAAATCGCTGCACTCGGCTGCGTTGCAATGGGATTAAGAAAGCCCGTAACTAACCAATGGTGAATACTTTTAATAATCAATGTGCAGATATTCGTGTGGTGATTACCAGCCACCCCTTTAAAAGTTGCAAGGCCACGCCTTTCTGGCGTGGACCAGCACTCTGAGTATTTGATCACTGTTATTTTCCCCCAGGAAGGCTCTTGTCATGAAGGAATTCCATTCGGTAACGTTTCTGCCCGAAAACAAAACAATTCAGGTTGAGCATCTGAAGACCATATTTGAAACCATCGGTGAGGAGAATCCCCATGCAGTTGAACTGCGGTTTTCATGCGGTGCCGAAGGGATTTGTCAGAAATGCAAAATCAGGTCTTTTCAGAAGATGGGTCCTCTCACCCCGACCGAAAAGGGTTGCTTGAGCGACGAGGAAATTGCAAAAGGGGTCAGGCTTTCCTGCCAGGCGCGGGTCATTCAGGATATGCAGGCCGAAATCCTCTATAAAATGCCGTTCACTATTGAGCTGACCGATGAAGTGCTTACCCGGGAAGATGTGGGCAGTTCCGGCATTGCTAAAGTGCACGTGCAATCACCGGACGGTAAGGGGCTGTCGGCCGAACAGGCCATTGCGGCCATAGCCGCACTTCCGGAGATGTCCGCCGACCCCGAACAGGTTGAAAGCATTGTCCGGCAGCAGTACGAATCTTTTTTCAAGGAAGAACGCAAGGACTGCACAGCGGTGTTTTTCGAGGGTGAGCTGGTGTTCCTGGAAGAGGGCGACACAGTGGGTAACTGCTATGCCGCCGCAGTCGACCTGGGGATAAATACCCTGATGGTTTCCCTGGTTGATATGTCCAGCGGTAAAAAGGTTGCGGTTGTTACCGACACGAATCCCCAGTTGGAAATAGGACACGATTATGAAACCCGGGTCGCTATGGTAGACGAAGACTCCCTGAATCTTGAAATCTTACATGAAGAGATTCTGCTCCGGATTGATATCCTGGTTCTGGAACTGTGCCGTGCCCGGGAGGTGTCGCCCCTGCATGTGTATGAAATCGTGGTTGCCGGAACGACCGGTATGCTTCATTTGTACTTGCAGAGCGTTCCCGGCTTTTTGCAGCAGCAGGCATCCGGGGGCAGGGGGGCCAGTAAAGCCTTTTCTGCCGAGCAGCTCTATCTTCGGTCCCCGACGCGTGCAACCGTTTACACGCTGCCGGTTATTTCGGCCTCTGTCGGGGCCGACATTACCGCCGGTATCCTGGCGACCGGCCTGCATCGGGCCGGGGGGGATACGGTGCTGCTGCTCGATCTTGGAACGGATGTTAAGGCCGTTTTGCATCACAGCGGGAGGGTATTTGCTACCAGCGCTGCCGGGTGCGGAGCTCTGGAAGGTGTAGGAATTACGTTCGGCATGCGCCCCGAGACCGGTGCAATTCATCGGGTCAGGTGCAGCCCGGCTCTGCATACCGAGGTCGTGGGCGAAAGCCTTGCGCGAGGGGTGTGCGGCAGCGGATTGCTGGAACTGATTTCAGAACTCAGGCGGCTGTCGGTTATCGACGACCAGGGCATTTTTCAAAGCACATCTGCACATCCGGCTTTATCCGACCGGATCATCGAAGTTGAGGGTCAGCAGGCATTTTTGCTGTACCATGATGAAGGTGAGTTTGAAACAGACATTTATGTAACCCAGGCCGATATTCGGCACGTAATGCATGCCAAAGCCGCCGCCAGCGCCATGGTCGACCACATCCTGGAGCATGCGGGGGTGAGTTTTGACGACCTCGGGAGCGTTTTTATCGCCGGTGCACTGGGGCCGGGCCTTGAGCCGGAAGCGCTTGTGCACCTGGGAATCCTGCCCGGGCGGTTGCAGAAAAACATCCTGCATGTGGGTAACACCGTCAAAAAGGGAACACAAATGGCCCTGCTTGACCGGAATATTTTGCAGGAAGCCGAGCATCTTGCAAAGACGGTTGTATGCATTCCTCCGGTGTCTGAAGAAAAAACAAAAGGTTATCTAAACTTTTGCAGCCTTGCTTAATCGGAGGCGCTTCCTTTCCCGCTTTGGCATATCTATTGCTGTTCTTTATTTCAGACAGAGAGTTTATTTATTTCTTCCGGAGGGTTTAGACGTGCGCGCAAAATGGCTTATCCCGTTTATTGTTGTTTATTGTGTTTTCATCAGCAGTATATCAAGTGTTATGGCCCAGGAAGTGGCCGGAAATACCTACTATTGTATCAGCCTGGATGTAAGAACCGCTATGCCGCAGCATTTTAACCTGGCATTCAGCGGCAGTTCCGGCTCATCCGATAACGCAACCAGCGAGTCTGATAACGGGACCCAGGACGGTACCATAACCGTCAGTGTCGACGGCGTCAACTTCGACAATGCCACCGGCACCTACCTGATGACAAATGGCATTTTCAATGCGACCTGGGAGGCGGCATCAGCCGAGAAAAGCACCTACTACAATGAAACAATCTATACCTATTATTCCTATTTTGTCGTCGGACTTTCATTTCTTAATAACTTCTTCACCGCCGGGGTGGTGACCAGCACCGTAACCGAAGTGTCCGAAGCCAAAGGAACGGTTAAGGATTCCGGGGTGGCGCCCTTTGTCGGAATTCTTATATCAAGCGGGTAGGGCGGCTTCCGGAAAACGCTCATCTACGGCGTTACACTTCATCCTCAGGCATTGCAACGTACTTTTTAGCCCCAAACTAAAAGAAGAATTCTACTACGGCTGCTGTAATACCGGAACCTATCGGCTGTACTCCCTTCAGTCTCATCAGCGTACCGATAAGGTACGATTCTTCGGCTTCCGGTCCGTGCAGCCAATATCTTCCTGCATCCCAGCAGCCTCGCAACGAATCCTCGTTTAATTTGGGACTAATTCGCCTCATGCCTTCGGATTCGTGTGCCTTGTATCTGAACATTTTCCGAAAGCCTTTGCGTGGCAGTGGAAAACCCCCTTTTTGGGGTAATATCCTGTATTTTCGGTGATTTCGCCGATTTTAGAGCAATTCACGCAATAGATTTAGCCGGATAGGGGCAGCCTTCGGCTGCGATTAAGACTTAAAATCATCACAGTGCATTAAGCGCACCTAAAGGTGCTCCTGCTCAGTGAGTGCGGTATTGTGTTTATGCTCTTTTTGCCGGTTTTCATTCCACGATGAAGAGTGAAGTGGGCCTTTCTATAGGTGATTTTTTAATAAAGCCTATTTTTTTCTTGCTATATCTTTAACTTTATATTAAAAATAAAAATTTTTATGGGCGATTAACTCAGTGGGAGAGTGCTACCTTCACACGGTAGAAGTCACTGGTTCAAATCCAGTATCGCCCACCAGAAAACACTATGGGCCTTGTAACCATTTGTAATACGTCGACTATCGGTGGTAAGCGGTCTGTATGGAATAGAAAACAGCCCGGCACGGTGCAGGAGCGGTTTTATTCTTGAGTCTGGTGAGCGTAGGGTTGTTTTTTTTATTCTGGCGAGTGTTTTTTGTTCATAAAGTTGAAATATGGAGAATTTGAAAGATATACGGCGCAATAGGGTGTTTTTAGAAGATAATAATATCTTTAACGTCTTCAATGCCTTGTATTTTTATCATTTGTTACGCAACTGATATTGAATTTAGAACTGTAAACTATTAATATTAGCAGATTATGCTGGCGTAGCTCAACGGTAGAGCAGCTGATTTGTAATCAGCAGGTTGCGGGTTCGATTCCCATCGCCAGCTTACCCAGGCAAAAAAATAAATAAATTAAAGAGGTTGGAGAGGTACCCGAGTGGCCAAAGGGGGCAGACTGTAAATCTGCTGGCGCAGCCTTCGGAGGTTCGAATCCTCCCCTCTCCACCAATTTTATTTATTTTACTGCGGGAGTAGCTCAGCTGGCTAGAGCATCAGCCTTCCAAGCTGAGGGTCGCGGGTTCGAATCCCGTCTCCCGCTCCATATATAACTAACCAATTGTTATATGCCCACGTAGCTCAGTTGGTAGAGCGCATCCTTGGTAAGGATGAGGTTCACCGGTTCAATCCCGGTCGTGGGCTCCACTATACAAAGTAAATTCATTGATATACATAACGTGGAGAAGTAGTCGACCGACGCAAAAAAAAGAAAACAACCACCTTAACGGCAATACGCGAGGAGGAAAACGATGTCAAAGCAGAAATTTGAGAGAACAAAACCGCATGTAAATATAGGGACGATCGGCCACGTAGACCATGGCAAGACGACACTGACC
>JANQGV010000304.1 GCA_028282925.1 Thermodesulfobacteriota bacterium | reverse complement strand
AAATGCCTAAACTACCGGACACCCCATGAAGTCCTTTGGCAGACTGTATATGGTGCACTTACAACTTGAATTCACCTTGCGTATGTTGAAAGAAAAGGGCCTTCCATATTTATTACTACTGATAATTGTAGCTATATTCTGGAAAACAACAACGTACCCGTTTATAGAGGATGACTGGTTCAGGCTGTACCATGTTGCAACAACCGGTTTCCTTGAATATGTTATAGGAATTTTTTCGCCGTATGGGAAACTGTTTTACCGCCCCCTTGGGCACATTTTTTTTCTTTTCTCGTATTACCTGTTCGGGCTCAGCAGCGGTGCGTTTCATGTGCTTCTGCTTTTGCTGCATTTCTGCAATGCCCTTCTGGTTTCATCCATTATATATAGACTGACTCGAGATCGCTTGCTGTCCTGGGGCACCGCCATTATCTACGCCGGTGCGGTAACCATTCATGCGGAGCCCCTTTCCTGGTGCGTGGGGATTTATTACCTTGGGGGGGCATTTTTTCTTTACCTTTCAATTGATTTTTTTATCAGGTCACGGTACACACTTTCGGCACTTGCCTGTCTTTGTGCCTTCCTGTTCCAGGAGGGCACCGCGTTTCTCCCGGTCCTGCTTGTAGGGTATGCCGTACTATGCAGGAGCAGCACGAGCGCATCCGGGTTATCTATAGAGAACCCGGCGGGCAAATTCCGGGCGCATGGCCTTGTGCTTTTCATATACGCCCTGATTAAGCTGCTATCGCAAAAATCCATCCCGGCTTCCCAGCAGGATGCATACAATGTAACACTGTTCGGAAGCCACGTTGTAAGAAATGTGTTTTTCTACCTAAAATGGGCCCTGGATGCGGTGCTGCCGGTAAAGGGCCTCCCGTTAGGTGCAATGCATCCCAACTCCTGGACGACAGGGCCGATTCCGCTATCATGGTATATCGCTGCCGCATTTGCTGCTCTTATTGTTGCGCTGGGTCTTGCAAAAACAAAGTTCTCATTACGATCGGAGAACACGAAAACAGCCCTTTTTTTCTGTATGTGGCTTTTCCTGGGGCTTGGCCCTGTTGTATTCCTTAAAAACCATACGTTTCGCTATTACCTGAGCTATTCCCTGCCGGCCCTTGCAGCCCTTTTTATACTCTTTCTGAGGAGTATGCTCCGATATGTCGCCAGAAAAAATAACTACGGTGCTATTGGAGTAGCGGCTTATTTAGCTTGTGCTACTATAGCATCAGGGTGGTATTTCTACAGCAGCGACGCAAAGGGTGCAGGCCACGGGTACATTGGTGGCGACAATAATCTCGTTAAAAAAGCATATGCGGTTACTGCTGTTCAAGAAGGGCTCCTAAGGAAGTATCCGGTCTTGCCGGACTACGGGCTCCTTGTTTTTGAAGATAGGGATGTTCTGTGGTCGTTCGGCTTTGTTGCCGGACCTCGTTTATGGTACAAAAATAACACGTTGATGGTTGTGGATAAAATGCTCTTAAAAAAAGACCAAAAAGGGCTTTACATTGATAATGCAAAATGGCTTGCGGGAATGTTTGGTAAAAGGGTTGCGCATGTGCCTGAAAGAGTTTACCTTGATCCCACAAGGACCTTTGTTTTCAAAATCAAGGATGGTGAGTTGAAAGAGGAAGGGTTTTCAAGCCTGCTCGCTTCCACGGATAATGTCGGTGGTTAAAATGCGACTACTGGAAATGTATTATAGCGAACATCCCGGAAATGTCTTCCACCGCTCGTCTTCATCTTCTTTTGTATGCCGGTCAATGCAAAGTTGCCGACATACATCAAAATTTATTTGGTGACTTTTTCTTGACCGGGGGCCTGTAGGTGCCCTTCTTTTAAAATTCGTATTTTGTGAAAACCATTTCAAAGGGCAGGTACATGTCAGACTCAATAAGCACTCACTATGACAATAAGTACTTTACGTGGCACGCCCCTCTGGGGGAGTTCGGCGGATGGGCAAACCAAAGCAAATTTATCGAGTTCATAACCTCAGACAGTAAGGTGCTGGATTTTGGCTGTGGCGGAGGATATCTTTTAAAAAATATTTCGTGTAAAAAAAAGGTTGGTGTTGAAGTTAATCCGTCGGCGGTTGAAATTGCAAAGAAGAACGGCATTGAAATTTACGGCAGTGTAAGAAAGGTCCCGGACAACTATGTAGATGTTATTATTTCAAATAATGCACTGGAGCATACTCTTCAACCACTTGATGAAATTAAAGCATTGCACAGCAAACTAAAAGATGGTGGGAAAATTATTTTTGTCGTGCCCTGTGAGTCAATTTCATATAGCTACGAACCAGATAATATGAATTACCACCTCTACAGCTGGAGTCCGATGTGCCTGGGCAATCTTTTCGCAGAAGCGGGCTTTTCAGTAATAGAGTCCAAGCCCTATATACACAAGTGGCCACCCAGATACAGAACTATAGCCAGGCTGGGGGGGAGAAAATTGTTTGAAATTGCCTGCCGTATTT
>JANQGV010000232.1 GCA_028282925.1 Thermodesulfobacteriota bacterium | reverse complement strand
TCGCATTGGCGATTGTGCTTTTTGTTGCTGAAATAAAAACCAGGGGTCTGGATCTGTGTTTGTTTTAGTATGAACGATAGGGTTTGGGCAACAGACCGTATGCACTTGACAAAAGAGCATTCATATTTTCAACTATTCTTCTTAGGTTGTTTTTTTCAGGCGCAGTACTAAAAACATGAGCTGATACAGCGTGCTTGTTTTAACCGGTAATGCATACGTGACATGAACCGGGTTGCGGCCTGTTTTATGAGGGGTAAAAAATCAACATTCACTTAATTGAGGAGGGAACATAAAAAAGATCAATCTGTTAACTATCGCTTTTTACATTGTATTATTAACTGCAAGCAATGCCCGGGCAATACTGTTTGTAGACAACGGACAAGCCCTGGGGACAGCCTCCAGCTTATCCGTGGCCCTTGGCGATCTTGACGGTGATGGTGACCTTGATGCGTTTGTCGGTAATACAGCAGTATCTAATAAAGTGTGGTTCAATGACGGTACCGGCCTTTTTACCGAAAGCGGACAGGATTTCGGCAATGCAGATACTTTTTCTGTTGCCCTTGGAGATATCGACAATGACGGCGACCTGGATGCCGTTTGTGCCAATATAAACGGGGTATTTGTTCAGCCGGCACCAAATACAGTATATTTAAACGACGGTTCCGGTTTTTTTACCGACTCTATGCAACGCCTCAATAACGATTCAAGCTTATCTGTTGCGCTTGGTGATGCAGATGGAGATAATGATCTTGATGCTTTCTTGGGATCGGAATCAGAAACACGTTTCAATAACGGCACCGGAACATTTGCAGACAGCGGACAAAATCTGGGCAGTTTTTTTAGTGCTGGGGTAGCGCTGGGAGACCTCGATGGCGACGGAGACCTTGATGCGTTTGTTGCAAACCATGATTCAAGTTCCGGCCCGCAAAATAAAGTCTATACGAACAACGGCAGCGGCATCTTCACAGATGCAGGGCTGGCTCTAGGCAACGTAGCGAGCATAAACGTCGCATTGGGTGATCTTGATGGCGACGGCGATCTGGACGCGTTTGTTGTAAATGATTTAAACTCACCTAATAAAGTATGGCTGAATAACACAACTCCGACACTTATTGAACTCTCCACCTTTATCGCTACCCCGGGATCACATAACGTTACACTTACCTGGGAAACCGATTCGGAGATAGACAATGCCGGGTTTAACATCTATCGGGCAATGGGTGATGGAGACTACCGGAAAATTAATGGTGCACTAATCCCCGCTGAAGGCTCACCCACATGGGGAGCATCTTACAGTTTCACCGACACCGCAGTACAGAACCGAAAGACTTACCACTATACATTGGAAGACGTTGACCTGAACGGCGTTTCCACCATGCACGGCCCGGTAAGCGCAACACCGAGACTCATATATGGTTTCGGCAAATAAGCATCCGCCCTGTAAAACAAAAGGAAAGGCAGGGTTTGACGCCCTGCCTTTTTTTTGCGCGTGGAGCGGTAAGTCAAGACTCTCGGGACTACCCCTCTCATCACAGGAAGCGCTCCCGGGAGTGTGGACAGTGTCCTATTCCGATTCGCTCAAAGGCGCAGCAGACCTGGTTGCTATGGTAATGGCCCCAAGCATGTAAATAACGATGCCGGTCCAGATGGTCATATTGTACCCGAAATTCAGGGCAAAACCCCACGCCAGTATCGAGCCCAGAACCGAGCAGGCTCCGTTTATGCCCCATACCCACGGAACCATTGAGGGGCCGTCCTGTTCCAGAATGCGAATACCCAGGGGAAAACCCATGCCAAGAAGCATACCCAGAGGGAAAATGAGCAGAATGGCGACCACGAGCCGAACAAACATGGACGCCCCCAGGAGGGCATTGAAGATGCCTCTACAAACGTAAAAGCTCCCGATGCGCTGCCGGCACCGCTCGTTACGTTACCGAGCTGAATGATGTCGAATGTTTGGGTTGAGCGTCGAATATAGTTACGGCCGTCGTCGACGTACAGGTTGATGCCGGGGCGGCTGAACATGTTCCCATTGAAATCGCTGTAAATGGTTTTGTTTATAGCGGCAATTGCAGGGTTGATCTCCACGGCGGTGATGTTTTTGTGACCGTTGATGTGGGCGGCAAGCACATCCTGTCCGCCGCCGAGGCCGATAATAAGAATATCGGCGTTTTTTCGGACCTGATAGTAAAACGATTTGATGAAATCATTGATTATCCCGACCTTGGAAACATCGCCGTCAAAAGCGTACATGGTTGACTGGTCGACGGCGTCGTAGTCTATTTTCAGGGCTTTAAGATCCCCGATCTCCTTTTCGCGCACAGTCACCCGGTTGATAGGGTTCCACTTTTCATACACAATGTCGCTCTGGGATTCGCCGAGCACCGACGTTACTTTCAAGTATCGATAGCCGTAGGCATTAACAAGAAAAGCACACAATCCCAGCACCGCAACAATACGCCCCAATTGCCTGAGCGGATTTGACGTGCAGGCCAGTGAAAACAGCACTGAAGAAACGGCTGCCAGAAAGCTGGCAAAAAGCACCAGACTGATACCGTCATACACGAAAAGCAGGACAACTGCGATAATACAGCCGATGCCCGCCCCTACCAGATCGAAACAGTACAGCACGGTAACATGTTTTGAGTGGTGTTTCAGGGCAAGTGTTATGGTAAGTCCTGAAAACAAATAGGGTATAAAAATGGCGCCCAGCAAAGCCGACAGGCGCACAAATGAGCCCAGGGAAGCGTGCAGCGAGAGATTCATCTGTAGAATGGTGAGGAGAGCGATAAAAATGCTGACTGCAAACAGCGACGAAAACAAAGTCAGCTGATTGTCGCATCGCTCTTCTGAAAAAAAGTTGGGAAACAGAAAAACAATAACACCGCTGCATCCGAACCCGAGCATTGCCAGGGAAATTGAGAGAAAAACAAAATGGTAATACATGGTAGCCGAAAAAATCCGGGTCAACAATATTTCCCAGAGCAGCGTTGAAAGAGCAATTAATAGAATTCCCCAGTAGATGTTCTTCCGTGCCATGCAATTTCCCCCTTTTTATTTAGTAGGCTCGTGATGAATAGCGCTGTACGAGTGTGGCAGCCCGGGTCATATGTCCCCCAACAAAAACATACACAGCCCGGGTATACAAACACAGGCATGGTATCTCATATCCGACTCAACCTGTCTGTTTTAGTATTTTATAGGATTTATGCAATTATACATTATATTGTTGTTCCAGAACAGAAAAAAATATTTTTTATAGTTTTTTATTGATAAAGCAGTATAAAAGAGTACAAACACCGGTCCGATGGGTACAGGTCACCGGTCTCCGTGCGGCCGACGTTGCATGTCTGAGCGTGGGGAAACACAGTACCCGGATCTATTGATAAGAAGATGGGATGGGAAAAAACCGAATAGAAGTGTAGCTAAAACCACCAGAAGGCTTTGGTAAGCTTTACCGCCACCTGGGTTGAATCCAGCGGATTTCCATGGCCGTCGTCGGATTCAGACCCGGAGGGTATGTTCTGCACATATATCCGGCTGCGTTCGATTCCGCAGGTAACGGCAAGATAGTCGACAATTGACTGGGCGTTTTGCAACTGCCGGGTACCGAGATCCTTTGTGCATGCGGTAAGCACAAATTTTGTGTCGGGGTTTTTCTCGGCCAGATCTACAAGCATCCCCAGTGATGCTTTGGAATATTTATTGAGGGCTTTTGAACCGGGCGAAAAGTCGATGATGCTGCTCTTGATAATCCGCACCGTGCGGGGGGCGTCTTTCTGCCGGTGCACGTCCTGGGGAATAAAGGTCGGGGGTGCAGGTTCCACTGCATTGCTGGTGACGGCATACGCTATGGACATCAGGGAAGAGCCGCTCTGACTCTCAACCTTTTTCACGGTGCCGGGCCTGTTATAGACCGTAAAAAGAACAAAGCAAAAAACCAGCAGTATGGTCATAAGATCGGCGAAGGTTATGAGCCAGGGCACGGCATTGCCTTCGGGCGGGGTGCTTTTTCGCTGTTCGATGAAACCTTCAAAATCGTTGATTTTCTTTTCGTTCATTCTGTTTACTTCCATTGTTTTATAACTCCTCAGCCGTTTGCCGCAAGCTTCAAATGTACGTCGTCGACCTTTTCCCGCTTGTATTTCAGCAACTCGTGCTTGGGCATCAGTGCCGACAAACGCTGTTCGGTGATAACCGAGTATTCACGTTCCTGAATACACTGGAGCCCTTCCAGGATAAAACGGAACATAACCTCGTCGTCGGTGGTGTTGTCCTTGAGTTTATTGGCAATGGGCATGAAAATCAGATTGGATGCCAGCACGCCGTACAGGGTGGTCAGCAGGGCCAGGGACATGGGGCCGCCGATATTGGCCGGGTTTGCCAGTTGCGGGAAAATTTTCATCAGCCCGATGATGGTCCCGGCCAGGCCGAAAGACGGCGCATAGCGGGCCATGGAGCGGATAATACGCTGGGCGCTGTCTGTTTCCAGGCTGTCGAAAATAAACTCTTTCTCAAGGGTCGATTTAATGTGCTCCCAACTGCAGTTGTCGGCTATCAACTGAAGGCCGAGCTTTACATACTGATTGTCGATTGCCTCGGAAGCACTCTCAAGAGACTTGAACCCGATACGTTTGTATTCACGGGCGGTGTGCACCATGAAATTGGCATGCATCGGGTAGTCGAACGCCGAAGTTGAATAGGCCCGGTGCAGCACCTGCTTGATGTTTTTCATTTTCTCAACCGGATACGAGATAAGGGTGGCCACAAGCGTACCGCCAAAAACAAAGGCGATGCTCAGTATATTTGACACAATCCCCTGGTAGCTTTCCTGAAGAGAGGTGGAAAATAATATGATGCTTACAAAACTGGCCAAAAAAACTATAAATCGCATATCACACACTCCCGTTATCTTTTTTCACACAGAGTATACTGCAGATACTATGCCATGACCAAACAGTGCAGCGCATATATGCGCAATATTACGGCAGGTAATAAAAAACAAGTTTTATCAGGACATTATAAACACAGCCGGAAAGGTCGGTGAGGATGCTGAACGGACAGCTTCAGGGGCGGGACGTAACGGGGTAATTTTTGCCTAAGCAGGTTTACCGGGTTCACCGTTCAGCCGGTTACTATTCAACCGGTTAACAGTTTTTCAAGCCCGGCGCTGTCACGTACCTGCAAAAGGGGATAGAGCGGGGTATTGCGATAGGCATCGAGTATGGGCCCGTGGTATTCGGGCTTGTGGGCGGCGCAGCAGTCTTCAAGGATGACTGCGTTGAAATCATTGGCCACTGCATCAAGGGCCGTGGTGAGAATGCAGACATGGGTGGCAATGCCCGCCACAACAGCGGTGTCCACGCCGAGGGTGCGCAGGGTCTGGTCGATGTCGGTTTTGAAAAAGGCGCTGAACCGGCGCTTGGGCAGCACGATATCGCCCTCCTGTCTGTGCAGTTCATCAATTACCTCTTCGCCCCGTGTGCCGCGCAGGCTGTGGGGTTTCATCTTGCCGGTAAAAATGAAATCATTTTCAATAAAACTGTCGCAGGCAAAGAGCACGGGAAATCCGTCCCGGTGGAACCGGTCGATCCAGATGTTCAGTTGTGGAACAAAGGCCCGGGCATAGCCGGCAAGCGGTATGTCTTTGTGGTCTTCGAAGGTGGATTTGAGCATGTCGACGATTATCAGGGCAGGCTTCATTGTAACTCCTTACGGGCTGGCTCGCTCTCTTTATATAACGAAGGTCTTTGGATATTTTTTAAAAGTATAAATACAACTTGTGTTTTCTGTGTTCAAATATTATATCATGCTGATAGTATTTCACAAATCGGTTCGGACACAGTGACGAAAAATGGACTCAGTCCCGACTGCTCGGTGAAAAAGGACTTTTTCCTACCAGGAGGATGACAGAAAATATTCAGATACAAGGCGCGCGAAACCCTGAGAAACGAGGCGTATGTAGTTATACGCCGCAGTGACGAAGGGTGAGCGGAACACCGTAGATGAGCATTTTCCGTCATCCTCGATAGAATAAAGGATGGGTGATTCTCTCACTCCTGCACTGTGGACAGCGGCCGGGTTTTTTAAGCGCCGTTCTTTTGGCAAAAACAAAACCGCAGCTCAGGCACTGGGGCGGCTCGATCTTGAAAGCGCTTTTAAGGGTTTTGGCAATGTGCTCCAGGTGAGAGAGGACCTCCTTTTCAGACAGGTGAACCTCCTGGGACAAATCCCGGGCGGTCCAGCGGCCCTGGCCCAAAAGTTCTATAATGGTTTTACGAGGTGTTGATTCCACGTGAATAATATGGTGTTTGAGTTTTCCCTGTATTGGTGACGCTCAATCATGTAACACATGAAGGCCTTGTTTTTCAAGGTACAGGTTTTTTAATTCCCATTGCATCGCAGCCGAGTGCAGCGGTTTCAGGAGGAAACAAGGGTCGACATGTTTGAGCCCCGTTTTGCAGGGGCGAGTTTGTTGACCCGCCGACTGAAATCGTGCCGCGAGGGCATCCCGCTTAGGCCCAAAACAAGCGAGGATTCGTAGCGAGGGTGCTGAAATGCTCGGA
>JANQGV010000226.1 GCA_028282925.1 Thermodesulfobacteriota bacterium | reverse complement strand
TCCGAGCATTTCAGCACCCTCGCTACGAATCCTCGCTTGTTTTGGGCCTAAGCGGGATGCCCTCGCGGCACGATTTCAGTCGGCGGGTCAACAAACTCGTCCCGGCAAGCCGGGACTCAAACATGTCGACCCTTGTTTTTAATACATACTTTATTTTTTATCAAAGCATACATTGGGCTACAGATCAAGTATGCCGTTAGGGGGACTCGGCAATAAGCCCTTTTACCGTTTCGGGAATACCACTGGACGGGACGAACGCGTTGACCGGCTCAGCCAGCCCCGGGCGGCATCCCATGTGTCCGCCGGAATATACCTGAAAACCTTCCACCTTTTCTCCCTTGTCGTTTTTTTTGATGCGACCGCTCAACCCGATATCTGCTACAGTGGAATGGGCACAGCCGTTGGGACACCCCGATATGCGTATCGCCGGGCAATCGGCAGTGTCATTCAATGTCTCTCTCAATGCCATTTCCACCGCATGGGTATTTACCAGGGCATGTTTGCAATAGGTGGTGCCGGGACAGGCGGCAATGTCGGGTCCATTGAGCAATGGGCGCAGGATGGGTATTGATTCAAGGGATGCATATTCTTTTTCATGTCCACATGAATAAACGGCTATGCGATGGTGATTTTCAATGCGGATGATCGCATCAGTGGACTGTATGTATGCGGCAAAGGTATTTGCAAGCTCCGGGGCAATATGGCCGCAGGGTATGGAAAGTCCGGCAATGCGACGGTACGCCGGCTCGCAGGCGGCCAGGGAAAAAGGAGGACCGGCCGCTGTTTGACAACATGCCGCACATTCACGGTTGAACTCATCGATGAAAAGCCCGTCGCCGAGTCTTTCGCGGACATGCCTGAGCCTGGCCTTGCGGCGATTGGTACGGTCGCCATGGGTGTCGAACATCTGAACTCCGGCAAGGGCGCCCGCGGCGATCTCATCCGGAGCCAACCGTTCCTTTATGATGATCCCGGTGGCCGGGCGCGGCCCCAGGGACCCGGCCCCGATAAGCCGAATGCTTGCCGTGCCGTTGCATGCTGTTGCCACAAATCCCAGATCGTTTATCCATGGCTGGGCACAGGCCTTTGAGCAGGCTGAAAAGGATATTTTAAATTTGCGGGGCAGGGCGTAGATATTTGAGTAGCTCTCAAGGGTTTGTCTGACGACATGGGCGGCAGCGGAAAAATCGACGCTTCCGTCACACAGGCCGTTTCCGGGACACAAGGTAATGTTGCGCAGTGTATCACCGCAGGCTCCCAGTCCGGTAAAGCCCGCAATCGACAGATCAGCCTGCAACCGTGGAATTGTTTCGGCCCGGAGGTTGTGGAACTCGATGTCCTGACGGGTGGTGATGTGCAGCGGTGCGTCGGGTGTGTGCTTGCGGCACAGCGCTGCCAGGGATGTCCACTGCTGGCTGGTCAGTGCGCCGCCCTGCAGTTTTATGCGCTGCATCCACAGGCCGTCCTGCCGCTGGGGGTATAGCCCAAGCAGTTTGGATGTTGAGGCATCCGGTATGGTTGTGCATGGAAATACGGGTTGTGAAGAATTCATGGCTGCTTCTCTTTTTTTGGTTGCTTGTTGGGTTCTGAAGAAGGCGCTTCCCTTTTGTTTTGAATGATATACGTTGCTATGACGGTACCCCGGCGGTCGACCAGGTTCCATTCTATGCCGTTTTTTTTCAACCGCGCGGCCAGGCGGTGCTTTGCTTCGGAAATCTGAAACGGCAGCTCGATGGAAAGAGCCGCCCTGGGGCAGACTTTAACGCAGGCAAAACAGTCCCAGCAGTCCGACGGCTCACGCAGGCAGGCTTTGCCGTTTTTGCGGTAAAACAGGTCTCCCGGGCACATTTCTTCGCAGCAGCCTTCAGCCCTGGAACCGCAGCCGTTACATAACCGTGTGTTGATATGAACAGTCATTTGTTTCTCCTCAGGACGCCTCAAGGGGCATTTCCGCAAAAGGCGGTTCCAGACTGCGTTTAAATACTTCAATCGTGTCGTCACTCATGCGTGAATTGATAAACACACTGTATTCCAGGTCGTTGCGCATGGGATAATCGAGCCGGGTATGATAGCAGGGCCAGCGGGTTTCCCGGCGGGCCAGCATATGTTCGACCAGGATACGGGCCAGCAGTATGCGGTCGAGGGTATCATGGGCACGCATCAATTCATGGCCGCCGGCGGCCGAGATATCCTGAGACCGATCGGACAAATCCGTCAAATATGTGCGGGCCAGCAGGAGCTTGTCGCGGCTGGTGGCATAATTCTGGGTACTTCCACCGGCGTACTCTTCCATAATTTTCTGAAGGCGGTCTTCCGCTTCGGTGAAGGTGATATCACCTTCACTGTTAAGGGGGGCAACGATTTCGGACACTGTGCGTGAAACGCTTTCCGGTGATATATCAAGATCCGGATTTTCTTTAGAAAGCGTTTCCAGAATGTCTTCAACGGCCATTTCGGCCTCTGCAAAGCACCCGGTAATGTATTTCTTCGGGGCTCCGCCGGCAACGTCACCTGCAGCATAGAGGCCCGGCAGCGTAGTGCGCCGTGACTCGTCGATCCAGAAACCCGCCATGCCGTGGCCGCCGTTGATATAGGGCTCGGAACCACACACTTCGATGTGGGTGTGGGGTTTTGCGGGGTTCTCAAGCAGGTGCAGGGTAATGGACGGGGCCATGTTGAGATAATTTTTTACAAGTCCGGTGTACTGCTCCGCATCAAGGGAACTCACATCGACATAGCAGGGCCCGGTGCCCTTGCGGTGTTCTTCGATGGTGAAATAAAGGCGTTCACAAGTGGTGAGCTTGCGGCCGAGCATGGCCTGTTTGTTTTTTATGTAGGGCTCGCCCCGGGCATTGCACTGCGGCATGCGGGTACCCAGCACCAGCGTTCCCGTAGGGGCGATAACATCTTTTGTCCTCAGTGCGACGAAACGCATTTCAAAAGAGGTCATTTCGGCCCCGGCCCTGAAGCCCATGGCAAGGCCTGCCCCGGCGTTGTACGGGCAGTACCAGGTTTTGGTGCGGGCAAGGCCGGGGTTTGACGGACGATAGATACCGCTTGCTCCGCCGGTACAGATTAAAACGGCCCGGGCCCGTATGACCACTGTTTTGCCGGTGCGGATATTGTAGGCCACGGCACCGCATACCCGTGTGCCGGACGAATCAAGAAGCAGGCGGTAGACCGGCATCCGATTGACGACTCTGCATCCTTTGTCGAGGGCGGCACGAGCCAGCAGCGGCTTAATGTGCTCGCCGAGCATTACGATGGAGCGGGGTGACCGGGCGATGTAGGAACCGTTTTCGTCGCGGGGCAGGGGCACACCCAGATCGTCAATCATCGCGGTCATCCGGTTAAGACGCTCTCCTATTGAGCGAATAAGGTCGGTACGGGCGATATCGTAATTGTCGCCGACCACATAGTCTACATACTCTTCAGGCGAGGTGTCCGCCAGATGGGCATTGACGGCATTGAGGCCCATGGCAAGGCAGCCGGAACGGTTGATGTGAGCCTTCTCAGCAATAAGCACATCAAGGTCGGGTTTTTTTGTTTTGGCGAAGATACCCGCCATGCAACCGGCCGTTCCGCCGCCGATTATCAGCAGGTCGGTCTTTGTTTCTTCAATGGTGTCCTGGTGCATATGAATACCATACAGTAAGCAATTGCGATTAATAGGCAAACAGTGACGTGCTTAAATACCTTTCGCCCGTATCCGGCAAAATGACGACAATCATTTTGCCGGCATGTCCGGGGCGGCGCGATACCTCCAGGGCGGCGTGTGCGGCCGCGCCGGACGATATGCCGCAGATGATGCCTTCCTTGCGGAGCAGCATTTTTGTCATGGCAAAGGCCTCGGCATCGGTCACGGTGATGATTTCGTCCAGTACCGTCCGGTCAAGCACTTTCGGGATAAACCCGGCCCCGATTCCCTGGATCATGTGCGTTCCGTGGGGTCTGCCCGACAGTACGGCACTCTGTTCCGGCTCAATAGCTATAATCTGCAAAGACGGCTTGAGTGGTTTCAACTCATGGGCGATGCCGGTAATTGTGCCGCCGGTTCCCACCCCGGCAACAATGATATCGACCTCCCCCTCGGTATCGTTCCAGATTTCACGGGCGGTGGTACGGCTGTGTACGGTCGGGTTCGATTCATTTTCAAACTGCATGGGGATAAACGCATTGCCCAGCCTTTCGCATAGTTCACGGGCTTTGGCAATGGCACCCTCCATGCCGGAGTCGGTATCGGTGAGGATAACGGTGGCTCCCAGTCCCGACAGCAACATTCTGCGCTCAGGGGTCATTTCCTCCGGCATGGTCAGTATCAGCGGATACCCTTTAATGGCGGCAACCCATGCCAGGGCAATGCCGGTATTGCCGCTGGTGGGCTCAATAATGGTCATTCCCGGTTTGAGCCTGCCGGATGCTTCGGCATCTTCTATCATGCTTAAACCGATCCTGTCCTTAATGCTGCCGCCGGGGCTGAACGATTCCAGCTTGGCGGCAATCGGCGCATCGGTCATCCTGTGCAGCCACACCAGCGGGGTATTGCCGACAAGGTTTGTGAGTGATTCAGCAATATTCATCTGTATCTATCTCGTCCCCGGGAACCGCTCCATGAGCGTGGTTCCCGGGGCTATGGTTGATTTCTAAAAAAGCTTTCGCCGTTGTCTTCCAGCGGCAAAACCTCAATATATTAGATTAAAACTGTATTTCCAGCGCTTTAAACGGACAGACCGGTATGCACAACTCGCAGGCAATACAGCGCTCTTTGCTGAAGGATACTTCCATGGACTCACGATCAACAGACATGGCCTGGGTCGGGCACGTGGGAATGCAGGCGGTACAGTGCGTGCACTTGTTTTCATGCCATTTAATGTCGCGTGCCAGGGATTCCACTTCAATGCCGAGACCCTTCAGGTACTCAAGACCCGCGTCCAGCGACTGTTTTTTGCCGGACAACTCTATCACGAGCCGGCCTTCCTCATTGGGTGTTATGTTGCCGCGCAGAATGTTCAGCATCAAATCATAGTCCTTCACCAGATGGTAGGATATGGGCTGGCTTACCTGGTTTGTCGGGAAAGTCAATACAACACGTTTTTTAGTCATGGTTCCGTCTCCTGTATGTTTTACGGCCCAAAGGTTCCGGACCGTTTCTGTATATCGTCTTCAGTCCGGCGATTAGTGCTGCTTTGCCGGACGCTCATTCAGCATCTTAAACTGTATGTCCGCATCGACCGAAGGCAGCCCCGCCACCGGTTCCGACAGATAGAACTGTTTTTCCTGAATGCGTTCTTTCAGCAGACCTGCTATTGTTTTGGCCCGGTTATAACTCGATATGCCGCCTGTGGGTACTGTTTTGCCGCTGAGTTCTATCGATCCGCTTTTGAGCTGCGCATAGGTGACTTCGGCAATGCTGCCGGGAACGACTTCAGGGTAATTTTTGCTGTAATCAACCACCTGGGCAACCAGGTCTTCGTCGCGAACCGCCGTGTAACGTACTATTTGTTCGTTCAAAATCGGTATCGGTACCCCGATACCCACGGTCAGGGTGACGCCGTAGCCGGTAAAACTGGCTCCTTTGAGCCATTCGGGACTCATCTGTTTCAGGTCGCCCATAACAGCCAGTGTTCCGGCCGGGAACCGGGGGGTGTCGTTTTTGCTCCGCTTGACACCGGGGTTGTGCTGGGTGCCGTTCCAGACGATATAGCCTTCGCCGCCGCCCAGGAAAATGCGGGTGCCTATCCCCATGGTTTTATACAGCGGGTCGTTGAGCAGGGGCGAGAGTTGGCCGGCACTGCAGTAGTTGGCATTGCCCAGGCGGGGCAGGAGACGTCCCATGTAGGTATAAATGACTTTATCCGACAGGTTGACGGCAACATTATAATTCTGGTAGCAGTTGCGCGGATTGAACAGGACGGCTTCGTTCATGTCTTTCAGCCTGATAAGGGTGTCCAGTTCACGGCGGGGATAGCAATCCGTTCCATAGGCGTCGGCCTTCAGCCGGACGCTTTTGCCGGCAACGAGATCTTCAATAACATGGGCCCCGCCGTACCTGAAATCTCCGGGGTACACCGAGTTTTTCGGGTCGTTGACCTGTACGGCAGTGGCCCCCATGTACAGGTCGACCGCTGCCAGGCCGGTATAGCAGGGCACGTCATTGAGCAGGCTGGTGCCGCCGCCCAGTTTAATACGCGGCTTGGTATGGCCTACATTGAAGTAGGCGCCGGAGGAACACATGGGGCCGAACGTTCCTGTTGTTACGACATCAACTTCCGCCGCCGCTTTTCTCGCGCCTTTTTCCTTCACAATATCGATTATTTCTTCGGCAGTTACAACGACCGCCTTGCCCTTTTTTATTTTATCGTTTATTTCCTGAATTGTTTTTGCCATGTATTCCTCCTGTTTTTCCGTAGGGTTTGCGAATTCGTTATTCCTGAAACAGCCATGTTGTCAGGTACCGTTCTCCGGTGTCGGGAATGATTACCACAATCAATTTTCCGGCCATTTCTTTTCGTTTGGCAACTTCCACCGCTGCATGCACTGCTGCACCGGATGAAATACCTGCCAGAAGCCCTTCTTCTTTTGTCAGCCGGCGGGCCATTGTTCCGGCATCGCTGCTGTTGACCTGTACAATTTCGTCTATGGTACCGCGGTTCAGAATCTCGGGAATAAAGCCGGCACCAATGCCCTGGATTTTGTGGGGCCCGGGTTTACCGCCCGAGATGACCGGCGACTCGGCCGGTTCCACGGCTATGGCCTTGAATTCCGGCTTCTTTTCCTTGATAACTTCGGAAACACCGGTTATGGTTCCGCCGGTGCCGATGCCCGATACCAGTACGTCGACTTCCCCGGCAGTGTCTTCCCATATTTCCAAGGCCGTTGTCCGGCGGTGAATTTCCGGGTTCGCCGCATTTTTGAACTGCTGCAACATGACGTAGCGAGAGTCCTGCGCGGCCATTTCTGCGGCCCTGCGCACGGCTCCCGCCATTCCCTCGCTACCCGGGGTCAGAACGATTTCCGCCCCGAAGATCGTCAGCAATTGTCTCCGTTCCATGCTCATGGTTTCCGGCATGGTAATAATCAGTTTGTAGCCCCTGGCGGCGCACACAAAAGCCAGTCCGATGCCGGTATTGCCGCTGGTGGGCTCAATGATGATTGAGTCTTTGGTCAGCTTTCCTTCCCTCTCGGCGGCATCAATCATGCTGACCCCGATACGGTCCTTGACGCTGGAGCAGGGATTGAAGAATTCCAGTTTGGCAGCTACCTCGGCAACGCACCCCTCTGTTACCCGGTTCAGGTACACCAGCGGGGTTTTACCAATGAGTTGTGTTATGTCTTTTGCTATTTTTTTGTCCATAACAGCCCCCTGTTCTTCATGAATGAACATTTGCTGTTTACGTGCACACGCACTGTGCAGCGTTTGATGAAGCGTTAAATGCAGTAATTTACCTGGTCGGAATTTTTTTTGTCCTGATTTTCAACCAGTTCCTGCAGGGTTGTCTCCTCCAGGACGTTTTCAATGGCGTCTTTAATCTTCACCCACACGTCCCGGCTGGAACAGACATCGGTTTTTCCACAGGTGTCGGTGTTTTCGACACACGGTACCGGCGCAAGGGAATCTTCCACCGCGTTGAAGATTTCCTTGAGGGTAATGGTATCGGCAGGTCGGCTCAGAAAATAGCCGCCGCCTTTACCCCTGACATTTTTAATCAACCCCGCTTTTCTCAGGCTTGACAGGATGTGGTCAAGGTATTTGGGTGATATTGCCTGCCGTTCAGAAATATCTTTCAGCATGGTGTTTCCCCGGTGGCCATTGGTTGCAATGTCTATCATGGCCCGGGTGCCGTAACGGCTTTTGGTTGATAATTTCATGGAATTCTCCCGACTAATCAACTAATCTAGTAGAAAAGTAGATCATTATTCTTTGAATGTCAAGAGATTATTTCAAGAAGGGGACAAATAGTAAGTATATTTATAAAAAAAGCAAGCGCAACCTTTGAAATTACTCCGTATACAGGAATGAGCGGTCGAAATCCTTCCACACCGGTTCCAGGCCTTTGGCGGCAAGCATATCGGCTATTTCAGCCGTGGATCGGGTATCGGCAACGGTGAACTGTTCAAGCTCATCGGGTGAAACCTCGTATCCGCCCGGCTGTGTTTTGGACCCGGCGCTCATGCGGGTAACGCCCAATCCGGCCATTCCGTCTCTAAACCGGGAATGCTCACGGGTGGAGAGCACCAGGTCCGCATCCGGCAGTACCATGCGCAGGGCACAAATGGCCTGGGCAAGCTGTTTGTCGGAAACCTGCACCGGAGGGGTAAAAGCACCTTCGGCACGGCGCATGCGGGGAAACGATATGGCCAACTGTGATTTCCAGAATTTTTTCATTAACCAAGCCGCATGCAGGGCCACACAGGCCAGCTCTGTTCTGAAATCGGTAAGCCCGAGCAGGGAGCCGATGCCCAGTTCGCGAAAGCCCGCGGCAGCGGCCCGTTCGGGTGTGGCAAGCCGGTACTCATAATCGGCCTTGGGGCCTTTGTGAAGGCGGGCATACAGGTCGCGGTCGTAGGTTTCCTGGTATACGGCTATTCCGGTAACACCGTTCCCGGCCAGGATGCGGTAGTCGTCCGTGTCCATCGGATAGACCTCAATGG
>JANQGV010000162.1 GCA_028282925.1 Thermodesulfobacteriota bacterium | reverse complement strand
ACCGGCTTCACCGGCCCGGGCCGCCTCGATGGCCGCATTAAGGGCCAGCAAGTTGGTCTGGCGGGCAATTTCCTCTATTATCGATATCTTATCGGCAATCTCTTTCATTGCCTTAACCGTATCGTTTACCGCTTTACCGCTATTCTGGGCATCTTCAGCCGCCTGCAGTGCTATCTTCTCGGTTTGAAGGGCATTATCGGCATTCTGCTTTACGTTGGAAGACATCTGTTCCATAGACGAAGAAGCCTCTTCTGCAGCGGCTGCCTGCTCCGATGATCCCTGGGACAACTCTTCCGCACTGCTGCTCATCTCCTCACTGGCTGTTGCCACCTGCTGTGCAGATTCCTGGGTTTCCATGGCAAACCGAGTAAGGTTATCAATCATATTGTTCAGACTGTTTTTTATATCGTTGAAATCGCCCTGATACTCGTCGGCAATCTGTTCGGGCAAATCACCTTTGCTGATTTTGTTTACATAATCGGCGGCAACGTTCAACGGGTTGATCACGGCATCCAGGGTATTGTTGATACCGGTGATAATGTCGGCAAACTCACCGCTGTATTTAGACGCATCGGCCCGGGTAGCAAGCTCTCCGTTGGTGCCTGCCCTGGTAAGGCGATTGATATCATTAACGATATTTTTCAGGCTTTCCACCATATCGGTCAGGGAATGTCCCAGGGTGTCTTTGTCCGACAACACTTTAACTTCCACAGAAAGATCCCCCTGCCCGATACGCTCGGCCACTTGAGCCGTTTCACGCAGGTTCTTCACCATTTCGTTCATAGAATCGGCCAAAACGCCGACCTCATCTTTTTGCTCCAGGTCTAGGTTCACCGAAAGATCGCCGATGGCAACGGCCTTTGCCACTTCCGCACCCTGAACCAATGGATTGGCAATCATGCGACTGATGGCATACGCTCCAAAAGCCACAATTGCAGCAATAACCAGTGCGACCAGAACAATAGCCAGAATCAATGCTTTGATAGGTGCCAGAACCTCGGCCTCGTCGATTTCAGACAGTAACGCCCAGGTAATACCTTCAACGTCAACCGGAGTATAGGCCGAAAGAACCGGATTACCGTTGTAATCTATAATAATTTTTGCTCCTGTTTTACCTGCAAGCGCCTCCTGTGCTGCTTCGGTATCAACACCGTTTTTTTCCACCGTACCGGCAAAAGAGGCTTTGACCGAGTGTCCCTCTTTATCCAGGTATGAATCCGAGCGCATCAGTTTATCTGCTCCCACAAGATACGTCTCACCGGTTTCTCCCATACCGGTGCGTTCCTGCATAATTGAATTGATTGCTTCCAGGGAA
Organism: Thermodesulfobacteriota bacterium; assembly: GCA_028282925.1. Lineage (GTDB taxonomy): Bacteria > Desulfobacterota > WTBG01 > CAIYCZ01 > CAIRTM01 > JANQGV01. The sequence goes on along the minus strand of JANQGV010000162.1, from coordinate 14,850 downwards.
AGCTGTAATGCAACTATAATCTCAACTTTTCCTTCCGCTACCACCGGCTGAGCGATGAAGGCCGCAGGTTCGTCGTTTGACGGCGCATACGGGGCAAAATCGGCCAGCCCGAACTGTTTGCTGCTGATAACGTTTCTTGTCAATTGGCCGAGATTTGAGCTTGCATACATGCCGTCGACAAAGTTGGTCTGATAGTCTGCTTCACGGGCTACCGTGTAAAAGCAGTACCCGTCGGGATTTATCAGGAAAAGGTCATAGTACCCGTACATTTTGATATACTTGTCGAAATAGTAATTCCCGGCCTCGTCCTTTGGACAAAACGCTTCGGCTACATCAATTTCTGCTATGATGGCCCAGTTTAATCCCTGGATATCAATGGGTTCATACGCTGAAAGAACAGGATTTTCGTTATAATCTATAATGACATACTGCCCGGCCTGGCCGGCCAGGGCTTCGCGACTCGCGCGGGTATCCACCTTGCCTTTCTCCGGGTTTAAAAATGAAGCCTTTACCGAATGGTTCACGGGGTCCAGAAACGAGTCGGAACGCATCAACTTGTCGGGGCCTACCAGGTAGGTTTCTCCGGTTTCGCCCAGCCCGGTTCTTTCCTGCATAATGGCATTGATGGCATCAATGGAGAGTTGCAGGGCCACGACACCAATAATCTTTGAGCCCTGCTTAACCGGGGCACCCACAAACCCCGCGGGTTCATTGTTGCTTGGAGCATAGGGCTCAAAATCCTGTAAGGCCGTACCATTCAACGCTTTGCTGAAGCATTTGCCCAGGGGACTGTTTTTCAGGCTGCCGGTAACAAGATTTTCCCCCAGATCCGACTCCTTTGCAACCGTGTACACAACATCGCCGTCCGCGGAGATCAGGAAAAGATCGTAATAGCCGTATTCTTCCTTATACTGCACCAGCCAGGAAGCGTATGTACTTTCCACGTTCTCCCATCCGTTTCCACCGGTGCGCTTACCATCGGCTTGAAATGCCCGTTCAAATGCCGTAATTGCTCTTACAACAACGCTATTCCCCGAAAGAACCCCTACATCACCAACACGCTCATTGAAATAGGACTCTATCTGGTTCTTTTTGATCACCTCTACGGCTTTCAGTTTTGCAAGGGCCTCTTCTCTAAAGGTGCCGACTGTCTCCATGAGCACACCCATATCACCCCTGCGTTCTTCAAAAAACTTTTCAATCTGGTTTTTCTTAATCTCACGCATGGCTTCCAGTTGCGCGTACGATTTTGCCATAAGTGCATCTTTTGTCTGTTGCGCACTCCACCATCCTACGACTGCAAGAGGTATAAGGCCGACAATCAGAAACATACCGATCAGTTTTGGCTTCATTTTGATGTCTTTTAAACGTATCATTACCAATCCCTCCACAAATTGTATTCTTTACCCTAACCCATACTCCAGTTGTACCACAGTCCCCGCTACCCACTTTATGTTTCTTACAACATAAAACTATTTTTCATTCGCATTATTTATGCACATGTACCTCCTTTATAAATTGGTTCATGTTGATTTCTATGTGTTTGCTTATTAAAGTGCCGTTTCATGGAGCATTTCTGCTTCAGCCATCTGTGCCAGTTTCGGTACGTCAAGAATGAGTGCTACAGTGCCGTCACCCAGAATGGTCGCCCCGGACACCCCTTTGATACCTTTATACATACTGCCCAGCGGTTTAATAACGGTTTGATGACTGCCCACAACCGTATCAACCGCAAAACCGACCCTGTTTTGGTCGATTTCACATACAACAACCTGCTCTATATCGGGGCGGGAACCGTTGATCACAAACTGCTCCCGCAAACGGATATACGGCACCAGGTGGCCCCTGATTTCGGCCATATTTTTGCCGTGCTGTTGTTCAATGTGCTCTTCCTTCAGTTCAACACACTCTTCAACATTGGCAAGGGGCAAAACAAAGTAGTTTTCTTTGATTTTCACCAGCAGGCTGTCGATGATGGCCAGGGTGAGCGGCAACTTGACGGCAACCGTTGTTCCCGTGCCCAGTTCACTGGTAACATCAATAGTGCCCCGCAGGTCATCGACAATATTGCGCTTGACAACATCCATGCCCACCCCACGGCCCGACACATTAGTCACCTTTTCTGCGGTAGAAAAACCCGGCTCGAATATGAGTTCATACACCGCTTTGTCCGTCAGATGTGCATCCGCGGCAATCAATCCTTTTTCTATGGCTTTGGTCCTTATTTTCTCTTTGTCCATACCGGCACCGTCATCTTCTATGCGAATGACCACATGGGCTCCTGAATGAGCCGCGGACATTCGTATGGTCCCGACAGAAGGTTTGTCTTTTTTTGAACGGTCGTCGGGACCTTCGATACCGTGGTCCACACAGTTTCTGATCATATGCACCAGGGGATCTCCGATCCGTTCGATTACGGTTTTGTCCAGTTCCGTTTCGCCCCCCGTAGTAATCAAGTCAACCTCTTTGCCCATTTCCTTGGAAAGATCGCGCACAACCCTTTTAAATTTATTGAACGTCGTGCCGATGGGAACCATCCTGATACTCATGGTATTGTCCCGCAGTTCGGTGGTTAGGCGCTCGGCCTCCTCTGAAATGCGAGCAAGCTCGTTGTAGCGTTCTTCCAGGTCGAATATATCGAATGTTGAATCCATAAAGTGCTCAGGATTAAGGCGGTTGGTAACAAACTGGCTCAGTCCTGCCTGCAGGGTGACAAGCTCTCCCACAAGGTCAACCAGCTTGTCGACTTTGTCCGAGGCCACCCGAAGACTGGTAACAGCACCGGCCTTCATCTGCTGCTCACGCATTTTACGCACATATTGCTGCTCTTCAAGCGCGGTCTGGATTGTTGCGGGAGTCGTCGTACCTGAATCAACCAGCACTTCGCCGATTCGTTTCTGTTTTCCCAGGGCCTCTTTCATTTCTTCCGGTTCTACCTCTCCGCGCTCAACCAGGATATCGCCCAACTTTTTATATTGGGCATTTTCTTCATCAACGCTTCCGTCATCGATAACCGATATTTGAATATCTGCGCTGTCTTCAACGAATATGAAGACATCTTTAAGAGTATTGATGTCTTCGGAAGTAGTAATGAGTACCTGCCAGAAAAAATAACATTTCTCGGGATTCATATCGTTAAGCAGCGGTATTTTTTCCGTTATCGTTGTTATAGTACACTGACCCAAATCTTCCAGTTCACGCAGAAGCAACAGGGGATTTGTACCGCTTAACAATATGTCTTCATCCGGTTTGAATACCACCCTGAATGTGATTTTTTGTTTTTCCTCGCTGCTTTTCTCTTCACTCGGTTGTGTTTCTTCCTGTTCGGCAGGCTGGTTTTCATCAAGATCAAAGCCCTCAAGATACTGATTGAAAATATTTTCAATGGCTGTTTTCTGGGGGGTTACATCCTCTTCTCCTTCTTTCACCATGATCCGGATAATGTCGGATGCCGCCAGGGTCTGACTGATTAAATCCGGCGATACCTTCATCCGGCCCGAACGCACGAGATCATATACCGTTTCGATGGTGTGGGTAAACGAAGCAATGGTGTCGAAACCGAACATCGATCCACTGCCCTTGATCGTATGCAGCGACCTGAAGGCCGTATCAACCAGTTCGAGATTTTGCGGATCATTCTCGAGTTCAAGCAGCGCACTACTGAGGTCTTCCAGCAAATCCTGTGCTTCTTCCAGAAAGGCCTGTTTAAATTTATCCATAGAAAACCTTTCTCCTGTCACGATTGATCTATAGTAGTTTCACATTCCGCTTCCTGGGTGTACCACATGCACGCCTCTGAAAGAACATTGGTGAAGGTGCCGCCTTTATGAAGGTTCATAGCGTCGATTATGGTGCGAACCTCCCCCGGGATATTGATTACCGCAAAGGTTTTGCCGGTTTCCAAAGCCGTTTTGTGAGCTGAACAGAAAAGTTGAACACAAGTAATATCGATCTCATCCGTTCCTCCCATATCAACCGTAATTTTTTCCGCCTCAGCAAAAGCCCCCTGCAATGTCTTGTGCAGTGTTTCCGCAGATTCAATTACGACGTGGCCTTTCAGTGCAATGGTTCCCTCACTGTCTTGCATTCGGTAGTCGATGTGTGCTTTTTCCATGCGGTTCACCCTTTTTGGTTGACGTTATAGACATATTTCTTCACAGCGATTTCTTTTGATCTCTTCAAATTGCTGAATAATATCGTTGAGTGTTATGGATTCAAGGTAATTTGATATGGTGCGTGAAAGATCCTTCCAGATATCAGAAAAAACACAGTCATCATTTCGGTCACACTGATGTTGCTCACCAACGCAAGGGACCGGTGCAACCGGGCCTTCAAGGGCCAGGATAATATCTTTCAAGCTGATTTCCTGGGGGTTGCGGGCCAGGATATACCCGCCCTTCGATCCCCGAACGGCATGGACAAGCTGAGCATGTTTCAAAGCAACAATGAGGTGTTCGAGATATCCTGCCGAAAGCCCCTGATTCTCGGCAATCTGTTTCAAGGAAACCGGTTCCGAGCCGTAATACCGAGCGAGCTCGTACATAAGCCTGGCTCCATATCGTCCTTTAGTCGAGATTTGCATAATTCGTTACCCCGCTCTGTTGAATGCTCTACTAAACATAGTGACAATATAGGAATTTAATAAGAAATGTGTATTAGCTTAAACTGTGCCAAACTGTCTAAAGAAATGATTAATTAATTTAAAAAGAAATTTCAATAATTTAAAGATTGCAGGGCTAAACGGCAGGACAAGAATTGAGATAATTTGTCTTGCACGGCAAGACAAGTTTCTTTTTGCAAGACAGTTACAGTCCTGGACGACAGGACGAAAGGTATACACCTGCTGGTATGGAGGTCGCAATACCCGGCCTGCATCCGATTTCTGCCGGATACATACAATGGATACCGATGGTAAACGGGTACGGTGTTACCGGAGGTTAAAAAACTCCGGCACTCTCTTTCATGATTTCTTCGGTGGTTTCCGTGACACCGAATACAATATCGGGTTTCATTTTAAGGAGTTGAATGGATTCGAGTTGCCAGAGGTCCTGCTCTTCGTCGTCGAACATGCGGTATCCCAGGGTTCCGGCAAGGGTATTGGCGATATTGACAATCAGGACATCGTTGAGGGTTGTTTCGAAAAAATGCGGGCCTTCGTGCTGCTCGGCCACGCGGGCGAAATCTTTCGGGAACTTCCAGCGGTCAAGCAATGCAGCGCCGACACTGGTGTGAAATTCCTTAATGGCTTTTATAACAGATTTCAAATCGTGTTCCTCATCCGGATGCAGCATTTCTTCCAGGGCCTTGATGAGAAGGGTCATGCCGATATCGTGCAGCAGTCCCATCAGGAACAATCGCTCAGGATCGTCGGAGCCGAGCTTTCTCCCCAGGGCACGGGCAGCGTAGGCAGTAGCCAGGGAGTGCAGCCAGAGTTGTTCCATCATCTTTCTGAACTTTTTATTGTTGGTCCGGTACAGGTTTCGGCTGGCAAGGGCGGTGATAATGCTGTTGACCTGGGTGATGCCCAGACGCGTAACAGCCTGGCGGACCGTGGTAAACGCTTCGGCACCGCGGTATACCGATGAGTTGCAGACCGTAATCATTTTAACCGACACAACCGCATCCCGCTCAATAAGACGCGACAGATCATCCGAGGTTGAGTGTGGATCATTGATGACGCGCTGGATCTCACCGATAACCTTGGGCAGTACCGGCATTTCAATTTCACCGTGCTTCAGCTTTTGTACAATATCCCGAATGGCGTTACGCATTTCAATGGTCGTGTGCTCTTTTTCGATCTCCGCCGGAATACTCGGCGTCGACTTAATGAAGTCCCGGAAACTTCTGCTCAATACCGGGTCGAAACGTTTCCGGACATGCTCGGTGATAAAGCCCAGAGCAGCTTCCGAACTCATGGGAGGACGGTGCGCCCGGGGTGCAATCATGGCTTCATAACTGTCTATGAGGCACAATATGCGCGACCCGATGGGTATTTCATCCTTTTGTAAACCATCGGGGTAGCCGCTTCCGTCGTAAAACTCATGATGATGCCGGATAATGGGAACAACTTCCTTGAATACGCTGATGGGAGCCAGGATCTTTTCGGCAATCAGCGGGTGCTGTCTGATGACATCCATCTCTTTATCGCTCAGCTTGTCCGGTTTATGGATAATATCCGGGGGGATATATATCATTCCGATATCATGCAGCAAAGCGGCCAGGTAGATCCGGTCGGTTTCCCCCTTGGGCAAGTCAAGTTGTTTGGCAAATTTAACACAGTTGCCGGCAACCCGCTCTGCATGGCCCCAGATATACTCACCCTTCTGGTCTATCATGGTAGACAGCATGCGCAGGATTTCGGACAAAAGCTTTTTAGTACTTGATTTTGATTGTTTAGACATATTTTTTCAGTGCGCGGTTCCTTAAAAAAGTATACAAGCCGATTATTAAGCAAATGTTAATTTATACCTTTAAACACCCACGCTGTTCAAGCAAAAAAATACACAGCTTCTATATCGAACTCGCTTGGTAAGAGCACTTTGAGGTGCGATTGATGTCCATGGGGGTTTTACGGCCTTTATCGCGGCCGAAGGTCGCTCCTACCCGGCTATACTGTTGCGGGAATTGCTCCAAAAGGCTGTTTGAGTTGGATAAACAGCCTCCTAGCCTCAAATCAAGTGAGGCTAACCTCCGATACCATGGCCGATGATTGACACCACACCTTTACGAACCATCATGACGGCAATAGCGGCCAGGAGCAGGCTGGCAACCTTGGATACTGTTGTTGCGCCCGATTTGCCGAAGACGCGCAAAATGACCCCGGCAAACCGGAACACCGCACCTGCGAGGAAAATATTGATCACAAGTGCTGCGGCGGTTACCGGATGACTGTATTCATTGATGAGCAGAATGGAGGTGGTCAACACTGCCGGACCGCTTATGAGCGGCACCGCCAGCGGCACGGCGGCAAGGCTGTCGGGGTCGATACGGCACTGGATTTTTTCGGTGGTTACCAGATCGTTCAGGGAGATGACAAACAGGAGGATGCCCCCTGCCACCAGAAAATCGGCCACGGTAATTCCCAGGAATTTCAGAACCGCCGTACCGACTAGTACAAAGGCCAGTGCAACAAGGGTGGCGATAACGACGGAATGATAGATAACCCGACGGACCTGCTTCTGATCCATGCCCCCGGTCAAGCCCATGAACATGGGCAGAAGCCCGACCGGGTCGACAGCAATGAAGAGCGGTACAAAACAGAGCCAGAAGTCGCGCATGTCGGGGCACCGGTTGAAAGGTTAGCGGTCTCGTCCTCTGTTTTAGATCACATTATGAAACGCATAACTTAAAAGCCGGTCTTTGTCCTCCGGCGCAATCCGGGCAATTTGCCCGCCGACTACAAAATTGTATTTTTCATGGTCGGGCAGATCCTTTATCCATTTAATAGTAACAATACAGGCGATACTGTTTACTCGCGAGGGCACCTGGATCTCAAGCTCGAGCATGGAACCGACCGGAAGAACATCCTGCATGTACACCAGCACAGCCAGTCCTTCGCGTCCGATATTGATTATTTCACAGTCCATATATTCGCGGCTGGTGCCCACAATACAGCGGGCATCAAAATGCATCATGGCACGAGGCTGGCACCTTCTCTCTTCCATAGCATCCTCACAAATGTATTGTTATCGGCAGTGAATTACATGGGTTCCACCTACGTCCGTCCTATCTCCCCTGCTCCTGCAATGATTTCAGAGTTCATCCACGGAGTCTTGTTTTGTTTTCGATGCATTCTGATACGGAACAGTCCGTCCGGTTGTTTACTTTCGATCATTCAGGCCAAAGGCCTTGATCAATTCTTTTTGGGCTTCAGCAAGCGAGTTAAAGCGACACCTCAGGTCTTGAAAATCCACATCGGCCCCGGCTGCAGATGCAGCCATAGCCAGCGGGAAAAGGGTGCCGGCCAGCATAATCTCAAGGTATGTGTCCTTTTTTATATGTATAATTACCAAATTGCTTTCTTCAAGGTCCTTGAAAAAATAATCCTGGATTGTAAAATCCATGGAAACGTCCTTCAGCCTTTTTCGAGCGCTTTCAAGGTACGCGGCCGGCCCCTCAGCCACAAACTCTTTTTCATCAACGCTCCCCTCCGCCAGCACGGCATAGGCACCCCTGAAAAGATAGAGGAAATGGGTAAGCTGCGTAACACCTACCGCATGCTCCTGCTTGTCAAAACTGATGGTAAAGGTATGTCGTATCATAAGCAAACTCAAAATTTATTATGTTATTTTAAACCATTAAATGGGGTCAGGTCTTGCATTAAAACAAAAACACCCACTTTTCACAAGTAAGGAATGAAGAGCAAAGGCCTAAATCAAACGGTGATACGCAGACTGATGTTTTCCGATAACTCTTGCCGCCTTGCCAAAGAACATCCCTACTCAGAGGCTGATGGAAAATATTCAGATTCAAGGCGCGCGACGGCTGAGGAATGAGACGTACGTGGTTGTACGTCGCAGTGACGAAGGCCGAGCGCAACACAGAAGATGGATTCCGATAATTCCTGCAGCCTTTCCAAAGAACATACCTACTGAGAGGCTGGTGGAAAGGGTACAGATACAAGGCGCACGAAAGTTTGTGGAATGAAGCGTACGTGGTTGTACGCTGCAGTGACACAAACTGAGTGCAACGCCGTAGATGTGCCCTTTCCGTCGGCCTCCTCCCTCAAGGTTCTTCTGAGACCTTTATAATAAGCTTCCCCTTATTCGTTCCGTCAAACAGTTTACCCAATGCAGCGGGGGCGTTTTCCAGGCCTTCGACGATATCAACGGCATAGTGCATTCGGCCCTCATCAATCCACCCGGCAATGGCGTGTATGGCCTCGGGCCAGCGGGTGATATAATCAAGCACGATAAACCCTTCAAGGTGCACCCGCTTCATGAGAATCTGACTGAAATTGAACGGCCCGGGCTTGGGCCTGGTGGCATTATACTGCGAAATCAGGCCGCACAGCACTACCCGGGCGTGCAGGTTCATCCGGGTCAGCACCGCATCAAGAATCTTCCCACCCACATTTTCAAAATAGACGTCAATGCCGTCCGGGCAGGCTTCATCCAGGGCCGCAAGAAGATCGTCGGTTTTATAGTTGATTGCGGCGTCGAAGCCGAGTTCACCGGTAAGCAGGCGGCACTTTTCTGCGGAACCGGCGATACCCACGGCCCGGCACCCTTTTATTTTTGCTATCTGGCCCACAATTGATCCCACAGCCCCTGCGGCCGCCGAGACGACAACGGTGTCGCCTTCGGATGGTTTGCCGACATCCAGCAAGCCGAAATAGGCGGTACACCCGGTAAGGCCCAGGGGACCCAAAAAGGCCGGAAGGGGCGCATTCATGTCTCTGGGAAGCTTGCGCACGGCACTGCCCGTAGTGCCTTCGGCCAGGGCATACTCCTGCCAGCCCAGCATACCGGTTACAAGGTCGCCTTTGGCAAATTTCGGATTCCTGGACTCCTCTACCACTCCCAGGGTGATACCCCGCATAACCGCATCCAGTTCCACCGGCGGCATATACTGGTCCATATTGCTCATCCAGATTCGATTCGTGGGGTCCAGTGACAAATAGACCACCCGCACAAGCACCTCTCCCTCGCTTGGCTGTGGAACCGGAACCTCCCGAAACACAAGATTCTCCTCTTTCAAATACCCCACCGGGCGTGAAGCCAAACAGAATTGCCTGTTTATCAGGTTTGTCATGGTAGCCCTTTCCTTCTGGTGTACCTGCCGTTTCGTATTGTCGTACTACCCAACAGATATACAACCTGACAGCGTCAAATTCAATGATATTTTGTCATGTTTTTTACGGTATCGCTAAAGAGTGCATACACTCTGTTTTCAAACTGTTGAACCGCAGCATCACCACCTTCCCTCTGGCACCAAAATAAGACTTGTAACATCCACCTTGGTTTGATAAAAATGAGGAACACTTCAGGAATTCTTGTACACATCCCTGCCGTCAAGCTGTCGGTCTACCACTGCAACGCAGGAGATGGGCGTTATCCGACAGACAGTCTCTTAAAGGAGAAAAAGTTTTATGAAACATGCAGAATTTGTCCATCTTCATGTTCACACCCAGTACAGCCTGCTCGACGGCGCGATCCGCCTTGACGATCTGCTTAATAAAGCCCGTGAATATCACATGCCGGCCGTGTCGATTACCGATCACGGCAATATGTTCGGCACCATAGAGTTCTATCAAAAAGCCCGCAACGCCGGCATAAAACCCATTGTCGGCTGCGAAACCTACCTGGCACCGGAAAGCAGGTTCGACAAAGAGATGAAACCGGGTCGCGAGCCCCACTTTCACCTGGTTCTGCTGGTCAAAAACAAAGAGGGCTATAAAAACATCTCCCGGCTGGTAACGGCCGGACATTTCGAAGGGTTCTACTACAAACCCCGCATCGACAAGGAACTGCTGCGGGAACACAATGAAGGTTTGATAGCCCTGTCGGCCTGCCTGCACGGTGAGATTCCCAGCGCGGTCCTGGCAGGTGATATGAAACGGGCCATGACCCTGGTTGACGAATACCGCTCGATCTTTGACGACGACCGCTTTTTCCTGGAAATACAGGAGAACGGCATTGAAGAGCAGAAAAAGGTAAACGAAGGCCTGCTGGAACTGTCAAAAAAAATGGACGTGCCCCTGGTTGCCACAAACGACTGTCATTACCTGAATGCCGACGATGCCTATGCCCATGAGGTGCTGCTGTGCATCCAGACCGGCAAAACCATGAACGACACCAACCGCATGCGCATGTCGACGCCTGAGTTCTACTTCAAATCGCCGCACATTATGGAAAAGGCGTTTTCCCATGTACCTGAAGCGCTCAAAAACACCGTCAGGATAGCCGAGCGCTGCAACCTCGAATTCAAGCTGAAAGACTACACCTTTCCCCATTTCGATCCGCCTGAGAACTACACCAACGACGACTACTTTGTGAAGCAGGTCCGGGAAGGCCTTGAGGACCGGCTCAAAAAAGTGCAGGAAGCACACCCCGACAACTATGCCGAGCTGGAACCGGTTTACCACAAGCGGCTCGAGGACGAAATCGACATGATCAAGAAAATGCACTTTACCACCTATTTTCTGATCGTTTCCGATTTCATCCGCTATGCCAAGCACAACGGCTGCCCGGTGGGTCCGGGTCGCGGTTCAGCGGCCGGGAGCCTGGTGGCGTTTGCCCTTGAAATAACTGAAATCGACCCCATAACGCACGGGCTGCTTTTCGAGCGGTTTCTCAACCCTGAGCGCGTTAACCCGCCTGATATCGACGTGGACTTCTGCATGGACAACCGCGACCGTATCATCGATTACGTCAGGAATAAATACGGCGAAGAGAATGTGGCCCAGATTATCACCTTCGGTAAAATGCTGGCCAAGGGAGTTATTCGCGATGTGGGCCGGGCACTTGACATGCCCTTCAAAGAGGTCGATGCCATTGCCAAGCTGGTTCCCGGCGATCCGAAAATAACCGTTGATACGGCGATACTGCAGGAGCCCAAGCTGAAAGAGCTGATGGAAAACGACCCCAAGGTCAACGAACTTATCAAAATATCACGCTCGCTTGAAGGCCTGACCCGCCATGCCTCAACCCATGCAGCCGGGGTCGTCATCGCCGATTCTCCGCTGGTCAACTATTTGCCGCTCTACCGGGGTACCAAAGACGAAGTTATGACCCAGTATCCCATGAATGATGTCGACAGCATCGGCCTGATCAAGTTCGACTTCCTGGGCCTGCGCACCCTGACGGTCATTGAAAAGGCGGTTGAGCTGGTTACAGCCAATCCGGAAAACCACCTGCCCGACATGAACAACCTGCCCCTGGACGATGCAAAATCCTACGAACTGCTCTCGTCCGGCGAAACCGAAGGTGTGTTCCAGCTTGAAAGCTCCGGCATGAAGGAACTGCTTGTCCGGATAAAACCCGGCAACATCGAAGACCTCACGGCCCTTCTGGCGCTCTACCGCCCCGGCCCCTTGGGAAGCGGCATGGTTGACGACTTCATCAAGCGCAAGCACGGGCAGGTTGAAGCGCAGTATGAGCTGCCCCAGCTTGAAGACATCCTCAAGGAAACCTACGGCGTCATCCTGTACCAGGAACAGGTTATGAAGATCGCCAGCACCCTGGCCAGCTTCTCCCTGGCCGACGCCGACCTGCTGCGGCGCGCCATGGGTAAAAAGAAGGCTTCTGAAATGGAGAAACAGAAGCAGAAATTTCTTGAAGGCGCTAAAAACAACAAGGTCAACGCCAAAAAGGCTGAAAAAATTTTCGACCTGATGGCGAAATTCGCCGAATACGGCTTCAACAAATCACACAGTGCCGCCTATGCCTATGTCTCCTTTCAGACCGCCTATTTAAAAGCCCACTACCCCGTGGAATTCATGGCGGCCCTGCTCAGCTCCGAAATGGACAACACCGACAAGGTGGTCAAGCACATTAACGAATGCCGGGAAAAGGACATCGAAGTGCTGCCGCCGGATGTCAATTCCAGCTACAGCGACTTCACCGTTGACGAACAGAGAATCCGGTTCGGGCTGGCCGGTATTAAAAACGTAGGACAAAGCGCCATCGAATCTATTGTTGCCGCCAGGCAGGAAGAAGGCCCCTTTACCAGCATCTTTAATTTCTGCGAGCGGGTCGACCTGCGCAAGGTGAACAAAAAAGTACTGGAAAGCCTCATAATGTGCGGCGCCTTTGATTCCATCGGCAAGAAACGCTCACAGCTCATGGCGGTGCTTGAGGAAGTGGTTACCACCGTCCAGCGCATTGAAAAGGAAAAAGCCAAAAACCAGATGTCCATGTTCGAGGTTATTGCCGAGGAATCGGGGCAGGACCAGTCCTATGACATCACCTACCCCGACATCCCCGAATGGGACAAAAAAGAACGCCTTAACCATGAAAAGGACTGCCTCGGTTTTTACGTGACCGGCCATCCCCTCGACAGTTTCCGTCAAACCCTCAAGGCCTGCTCGTCCATCGACACGGCAACAGCCCTCACCGCCACCAGGGACCGGGAAGTTACCATCGGCGGCATCGTGAGCGCTATGAGGCCCATGACCACCAAAAAGGGCGACCAGATGGCCTTTGTCACATTTGAGGATTTGACCGGCTTTATCGAGGTAATCGTATTTCCCGACCTTTACCGCGAAACCAACTCGCTGCTCACCGGCGAACAGCCGCTGTTGATAAAGGGTAAGTTAACCATCGAAAATGAGAGCACCCGGCGCATAATCGGGTCTGAAATCGTGCTGCTGGACAAGGCCCATGAAATAGCCGCGCCGGACATTCACCTTAAGTGCATGATCAACAAGCTCAACCATGATGAAATCGACCGGATCAAAGGCATCCTGGTGAACAACCCCGGAAAATCGTCGGTATTTTTCCATGTGGTTATCCCAAACAGCAGTGAAACCGTAATAAAGCTGGGCGATACATATCAAACCGGCGCAACCCAGCTCTTTATATCAGAGATCGAGGCTATCCTGGGCAAACAAACGGTGCATTTCAATTAATCATTCAATTGTGCTGAGTGGCAATACATATATAAAAGAGACTTGCAATTAATATGCAAAGGAAACATCAATTGGTCTTCTAAATATGATTTTATGATGTACCAATGCTGATTCCTCTGCAACTGCCTGTAGTATGCCGTCCCTTTGCAACGCAGCCGAGTGCAACGATTTCAGGCGGAATAAAGGGTCGACATGTCTGAGCCCCGCATTTCAGGGGCGAGTTTGTTGACCCGCCGTATGAAATCGTGCCGCGAGGAAATCCCGCTTAGGCCCAAAACAAGCGAGGATTCGTAGCGAGGGTGCTGAAATGCTCGGAGATACAGGCTGCACGGACCGGAAGCCGAAGAATCGTACTCATCTGTACGTTGATGAGGCTGCAGAGAGTACAGACTGTAGATTTGGGCATTTCAGCACCCTCGCTACGAATCCTCGCTTGTTTTGGGCCTAGGGCGGGACAAGTTGCAGGGCGCCTTTTCTTTTGCCTACTTTTCTTTGGAGCGAGCAAAGAAAAGTAGGAACATTAAGCTATAACTACCCGTTCTTCACGAGGACAGGTAAACACTCCTTTTAACTATCGCCGTAGATGGATATTTCCCAGCCCCCTCCACCCCGGATTTATGCTTGCGTCATTAGTAATTACACTGTAATATCTCCTACACACCACACCGTACTATTATTTACTTGTGCATACCATGCAGGAGGGGGACAGTGCATATGGACGATCACCGGAAATCCAAGGAACAGCTTATTGAAGAGCTACAGCAATTGCGCAGTCAAATAAATCAGGCAGAAGGTAAAAAGCCTTTGCTTGAAGCAGTTGATAAAAAATCATCCAACAAATGGATCATCCGACAAACCAGGGACACTCTCAATGCCGATGTGGAGTTTATCGGCGACTTTGATATTATGGACGCAAAAGGCGTGAATATCTCGGAAGGCGGCATCAGCTTCGAGATGCGCACCGAGTTGCCCTTTGAAATGCAGTTTGAGAGAGAGGGCACCATGGAGCGCCACCGGGCGCACCTGATGTGGGTCAGGCGTCTGCCAAAAGGCGGCTTCCGGTTCGGGCTGAAGTTTGTCGCCGACGAGCCCTACCCCGTTGTATAAATATATAATACCATCCACAGAAAGCTGCCGTATTGTATACCCTTATAGCACCGCAGGATCAGCCACCACTCTGTCATCCTGCGATTTGGAGACTGTGTCGCAATTACAAATGATCATTGACATAAAATATATAGACTCATAAAGACCGGTTACCAGTACAAGCTATGTTATAA
>JANQGV010000127.1 GCA_028282925.1 Thermodesulfobacteriota bacterium | reverse complement strand
GTGCAGCCTGTATCTCCGAGCATTTCAGCACCCTCGCTACGAATCCTCGCTTGTTTTGGGCCTAAGCGGAATACCCTCGCGGCACGATTTCAGTCGGCGGGTCAACAAACTCGCCCCTGAAAAGCGGGGCTCAAACATGTCGGCCCTTGTTTCCTCCTGAAATCATTGCACTCGGCTGCGTTGCAATGGGAATGAACAATCCCCTCAGAAGATTGTTCACCGTGCACCGATTGTTATAGGTCAAAAAAGCGGTGCCCTGCGACCATGCACAGGATAAACGCAGTGCGCACCCTCCGAGACTGGACGTGGATTATGAGCAAGCGGTCTGCTACAGGGGCCAGCGCGAAATGGCGTTCATGCTGTAGGGGAAGTCGGTGTCGGCCAGCAGTTTTTTGAGCCCGGCATAGGCAATCATGGCGGCATTGTCGGTACACAGGATCATCGAGGGCCTGGACACCGGTATGCCGTGCTTCCCGGCGGCCTCTTCAATGCGGGCGCGCAGCATTGAGTTGGCGGCAACCCCGCCTCCGATGGTGATGGCCGGGACCTTATGCTCCAGGGCGGCATCGAGGGTTTTCTTCACCAGTATTTCCACCACCGCAGCCTGGAAGCTTGACACAACGTCGGCTATCATGTCGTCATCCAGCTCGCCGCCGGCGTTTTTCACATGGTACAGCACGGCGGTTTTCAGACCGCTGAAGCTGAAGTCGTAGGTGTCGTCGTTGAGCATGGGGCGCGGAAACGCTATGGCGTTGCATCTCTCATCGGTTGCGAGCCGGTCTATAACCACTCCGCCCGGGTACCCAAGGTCCAGAAGTTTGGCAACCTTGTCGAAGGCCTCACCCGCGGCATCGTCGCGGGTTTTTCCCAGCAGTTCGTAGCTGCCGTGCTGTTTCACCAGGTAAATATTGGTATGTCCACCCGATACCACCAGGGTAACGTTGGGGTAGGGCACCTCATGCTCCAGGTGCGGGGCCAGCAGGTGGCCCTCCAGGTGGTTCACGCCCACCAGCGGGAGCTTACGTGCGTAGGCAATGGCTTTTGCAACGTTGATTCCGGTGAGCAGCGATCCCACAAGCCCCGGCCCCTGGGTAACTGCAACGCCCTGGATATCGTCAATGGTTTTACCGGCCTTTTCCAGTGCCTCGGTCACCACCGGGATAATATGTTCCTGGTGTTTGCGTGAAGCAATTTCGGGAACTACACCGCCGTATTTTTTATGATACTCGGTCTGGGATGATATGATGTTAGAGAGTATGGTGGTTTCATCCTGCAGTACGGAAGCAGAGGTGTCGTCGCAGGAGGTTTCAATGCCCAGTACTATCATTTTTTAGTCGTTTCTGAGTTGAGTTTTTTAATCTATAGTAGTATAAGAGGTAATTCTATAGGTTTTCGGCGCTATTGAAAAGGAAAAAACAGTGGAAATCAAGACCGATTTTCTGATTATCGGCACGGGAATCGCCGGGCTGACCTATGCTTTGAAGGTGAGCCCGTACGGAAGCGTTGCCATTGTCACCAAAAAGGACAAAAAAGAGTCCAATACCAACTATGCCCAGGGCGGAATCGCGGCGGTGGTGGACCCCAGCGACTCCTTTGAATCCCACATTGAGGACACCCTTACGGCGGGTGCGGGCCTGTGCAAGGAAGATGTGGTGCGCATGGTGGTTACCGAAGGGCCCCAGCGGGTGCAGGACCTGATAAACTGGGGCGTGCCGTTCAGCACCAGAAACATCGGCCGCAAGAAAACCTATGACCTGGGGCGCGAAGGCGGCCACTCCCGTCGGCGCATCCTGCACGCCGGAGATTTGACCGGCCGGGAAGTTGAGCGCATTCTAATCAAAAAAGTCTCGGAATGCCCCAACATCACCATGTATGAAAACCATTTCTGCATCGACCTTATCACGGCCAAAAAGCTGGGCATGATCAACGTGCAGAAAAACGTCTGTTGCGGGGCCTACGTGCTGGACAGCAAAACCGGCGAAGTGCACACCTTCATATCCAAGGTGACCCTTCTGGCAACGGGCGGGGCCGGTAAAACGTATCTTTATACCACCAACCCCGACATCTCAACCGGCGACGGCATAGCAGCGGCGTACCGGGCCGGGGCCCGGATTTCCAACATGGAGTTTATCCAGTTTCATCCCACCTGTGTCTATCATCCCATTGCCAAAAACTTTCTTATTTCAGAGGCCGTGCGGGGGGAGGGGGCCATATTGCGGCGCAAGGACGGCTCTCCCCTGATGGAAAAATACCACCCCCTGAAAGACCTTGCTCCCCGCGATGTCGTGGCCCGGGCTATAGACCGTGAGTTGAAGAAAAGCGGTGACGACTGCGTGTTTCTTGATATAACCCATCGGCGCTCGAATTTCATAAGAAAACGTTTTCCGAATATTTACGCCAAATGTTTAACGTTCAACATTAACATGTCAACCGAGCCCATACCCGTTGTGCCCGCTGCGCACTACATCTGCGGCGGGGTGGTTACGGACTGGTTCGGCGAGTCCAACATTACGGGGCTGTTTGCCTCGGGCGAGGTGGCCTGTACCGGGCTGCACGGGGCCAACCGTCTGGCAAGTAACTCACTTCTGGAGGCCCTGGTGTTTGCGCATCGTTCGGCCGTGCAGTCGGTCCAGCAGGTAGACCGGCGCTCGTGGCCCAAGGTAAAGATTCCGCCCTGGGACCCGGGCAAGGCCACGGACATAGACGAATCGGTTGTTATTTCCCAGAACTGGGACGAAATCAGGCGGCTGATGTGGAACTACGTGGGCATCGTGCGCTCAACCAAGCGGCTGGAACGGGCTTGGCGGCGCTATACCCTGCTGCGAAAAGAGATAGCAGAATATTACTGGAACTTTAAAATCCATCCCGATTTAATCGAATTGCGCAATATTGCAACCGTTGCGGGCCTGATTATCGACTGTGCCCTGAAGCGCAAAGAAAGCCGGGGGCTGCATTACACAATCGATTATCCCGATAAAGTGGCGCGGCTGGCCAAAAAGGATACCGTGGTCCAGATCCGGCCCCGCAAAAGCGCGGTGCTGGGCAAGGGGGTTTCAGGAACCAAGGCCCGCAAAAAGTGCAAACCGGCCAGTTTTTCCCTGTTCTCTTCGGTGCGAAAAGAAGACATCTGATCTGCACGCCGTGCAGAAATCACCTGTTTCGATATGTTGAGGCACAAGGCCGCTTCCAACAAGCTGGGCGTGGTTGGCCTGTTTGAGGTCCAGATACGTGGATCCCGCGCGACGGGTCATGTAGTTGGTGCTCCCGGTGAAGGCCTGGTGGAAGAGCTCTGCAACCTCACTGCCGACTTCAAAGCAGCACGGCCCGATTGAGGGCCCGATTCCGGCCCTGATGCGCGCCTCCTGTGCTCCGAATGCCCGGCACATCTGCCCGACGGCAATGCCTGCAATGCCGACCAGGGTCCCTTTCCATCCGGCATGCACCACCGCCACCACCTTCGCTTCCGGGTCATAGAGCAGTATGGGCACACAGTCGGCAACCCGAATGGTAAGCACTATGCCGGGCCGGTCGGTAATCAGGGCATCGTAGCCTTCATGGGTATAGGTAACGGAGCCGGGGTCGGCGGGGGAGGGGCTGCCGGTTACATTCAGGCACCGGCTGCCGTGGACCTGTTTTGTGGATACCAGGGACTGGAGGTTGAAAGCAAGGGCACCTGATACCATCTGGTGATTGCGCAGGATGTTTTCAGGTGTGTCTTCGGTGTTGAGGCCCAGGTTAAGGGAGTCGAACGGTGCAGGGCTTATTCCGCCCGCTCTGGTTGTTATGGCGTGGAAAAGGCCCGGGTGTTGTGATAGATTGTTGAATACAAGAAACGGTATGTCGTTATTAGTTTTTTTCTGCATGGTATAGACTTTGTGACATCGCCCAGGTTGATAGTTGTACTTGTGCTAGAATCCTTATAAGCTTATATCTATCCTCTGGAAGTACGGGTATTTATAGCCTGTTTCTCATCCTTTTCTTTGTTCGCCCCAAAGAAAAGGATGCAAAAGAAAAGGCGCCCTGCACCTTGTCCCGCCCTAGGCCCAAAACAAGCGAAGAATTCTACTGCGGCTGCCGTAATGCCCAAATCTACAGTCTGTACTCTCTGCAGCCTCATCAACGTACTGTTAAGTACGATTCTTCGGCTTCCGGTCCGTGCAGCCTGTATCTCCGAGCATTTCAGCACCCTCGCTACGAATCCTCGCTTGTTTTGGGCCTAAGCGGGATGCCCTCGCGGCACGATTTCAGTCGGCGGGTCAACAAACTC
>JANQGV010000211.1 GCA_028282925.1 Thermodesulfobacteriota bacterium | reverse complement strand
GGAATGAGGCGTACTTGCTTGTACGCCGCAGTGACAAAGGGTGAGCGCAACGCAGGAGATGGACGTTCTCCGGCAGCCTCGCCTAGAAGTGCAGCCGGGCGATCCGAATAACCTTCCTGGCATACGGAAGCGACCTGTTTTTCTTACCGCTGTTGTATGCGCTCAGTCCGCCTTCAAGTCCGTAGCGCTGGATATAATGCTTGAGAATCGAGGCCCCGATTTCAATGTTCTGATAGGGGTCTTCAAGAACTTCCCGGTCGAAATTCCAGACGGTCGGCATAACCTGCGTAAGTCCCAGGGCCCCTTTATTGCTTACCGCGCGGTAATTGGCGCTGGATTCCACCACAATCAGTGCGGTAAGGATGTCCATCGGCACTTCATGATCACTGCATTCATAAATTTTGTAGGCATATGCCAGGGCCGTCCCATGGTCCAGACGCGGATTATACTTTTTCAGCAAACTGGCCGATTTTTTCAACTGCGGAAAAAGATCCTTGCGCAATTGGATTTCAACCTCCAGGCTTCTCTTCAGCTCCTGAATATCACATTCCACATTACTCAGGGACTTCCGGTCTTCTTTAATCCACATCGTGAGCATACAGGTCATCACGGTATTGACGACCATAGTCACCACTAAAAGAACATAAAAGACGTATTGTAAAACTTTTTTCCTGTTCATTGCTCTACTAACTCATGTATGTACAACAACATACTACTCAGCTTTATCGAGTCGATATTTACGTAAGGTGCTTATTAGAGTACGTAATGAAGCTGGAACCTTGTGGTAAACGGAAGGGACTTCGAAACGATCTTTGTATGTAAAAATTTAACAAAATTAAGAAATTTTGTCAAAGACAATAATGGGCAATATTGGCTAATACTGTATAATATAGTATAAGCGTTTTGCCGGATTTATCCGGTTGGATCATGCTTTTAGTTAATTTTTATCTAGCAATACGGTAACAGCCATCCGTTCACAGTGGCTTTCACGGTAAAAAAAGCCTAATTATCTGGAATTTGTGTAGTTATTCTGATTTGTGGTATACAGTTACGTGACCTTCAGGAGGATATCCGGGTGGGTTTCTATGTAAAAAAATAATCAATATCAGCACTCAAAAAAACAATTCTTCACTGCACCATCGGCATGCACAAAACAAACTACCCAAAACACTACTGGACCTGTATTTCCTCTCCTTCTATAACATCCTCAGCGCTGGGCAAAGCCCCCCGCTCTTCGGTTATCATCTGACATTTACCTTCAAACAGCACGCCTTCAGCTATAATCAGGCTCCCTGTTTTTATATCTCCACGCAGTTTGCCGCTTGTTGTAATCTCAAGTTTGGTCTTGGCTACAATGTTTCCGTTGACTTCGCCGCCGAGCAGAACCGTATCCGCAAAAATATCTGCATCAACCCTGCCCTTTTCACCGATAATAACACTTCCCTCACAGACAATCTTGCCCCGAATAGTGCCTTCAACACAGATGCTCTCTTTTGAAGTCAATGCCCCCTCAAATATTGTACCGTTACCGATGAGGGTATCGAGCCTGTTCAAGTCAGATTCCTTTTTAAAAATGGGCATGGTACCAAACCTCCGTTAAATGAGAATAGTGTAGCACGCTGTATCTATGCTTTTACCAGAACTCCGGTTCCGAGATTTCTCGGTTCCGTTTCCTGATTGGCTTCAAATGTAATGGGACTTTTCGAAAAAATCAAGGTTTTTCTTCATTATTCACACTATCCAGCCCCAGCAGCTTTCGAATGGCCACCTCATCGCGCTTAATGTCTTTTACGGTCCGGTTCACTGCTTCAAGCTGGGCTTTTTCCGCTTCCAGCAGCTGGCACTGCTTGCGAAGCGTAACGTTTTCTCGGTATTTCCAGGCCCCAACAATACCGCTGCCCAGCAGCGCGAGCGTTAAAAACAGTATGCAGTAAAGAATATTTTTATTGACCGAAATTCGCCGCTGCTGACCCGACTTCGATGGAATAATAAGAAATGTGATCCGTTTCTTCATGTGCGTAAAAAAAATAGTTGCAAATCTGTCTGCACGTTAAATAATAGAGGTATTTAAGCTATAAAGAAATATAATGTCAAGCAGAATGTCTTGTTAAGTATTAACACATTCACCGTAAATTCGCTAATAATTCATCCAACGTAAGGAGCGGCTATGAAAATAGGTATTGTATTATCGGGCTGTGGTGTAATGGACGGCAGCGAAATACACGAGGCGGTGCTCTCCATGCTGTGCGTAAACCAGGCAGGCGCCGAAACGATCTGCATGGCTCCGGCCGCCGATCAAATGCATGTCGTCAACCATATTTCAAGCGAACCCGTCCAGGGGGAAAACAGGAACACGCTCCTGGAAAGCGCCCGTATCGCCAGAGGCGACATCAGGGATATCGGCACGGTTTCAGTATCGGACATCGATGCCCTTATCATTCCCGGGGGGTTCGGGGCCGCAAAGAACCTCTGCACTTTTGCCGTCGACGGCGCCGAGTGCCGGGTCGACCCCGATGCTGAAAAACTCATTTCCGCCATGCTTGATACCGGAAAACCCGTCGGGGCCCTCTGTATTGCGCCGGTGCTCGTTGCCAAAATCGCCGGCGGCAAAGGTATTCCGGTGCAGGTAACCATCGGCAACGATGCCGGTGTTGCCGGGGCAATAGAGGCCATGGGGGCCGTCCATGTCGAGTGCCCGGTAGACAGGGCCGTCATTGACGAAACCCACAAGGTTGTGACGGCTCCAGCCTACATGCTGGCAAAAAGCATCAAAGAAGTTGCCCAAAGCGCCAAAGCGCTTGTTGACGGCATTATGGGTCTTGCCGGCAAATGAGCACCTTTCCAAAACTGCTTTTCGCCGATGACGACGGCACGATTTACGACCACCCGTATCTGGAGATGGTGGGCTGTTCCGGCAGCCACGTAGTGCGCCCCCCGGAGGAGGACCTTGTGGCCCTGCCCGACATGAGCAGGCTCTATTTTCATCCCGGTTGCCCCCCGTACGGATACGACCCCCGGAAAAAAGAGATCGTACTGCTGCATGAGACGAAAATAGGGCGCAAAACCGTTCGGTGCAATGCGGTCTCGTCATTCATTCAACAGGGCTGGGTGCGCCTGCTGCTGCCGGCAATGGACTACCGCAACAAAGACTACATGCTGCCAATGTGGGCCTACAGCGCCGTGGGCATATCGGGCGACGACTATTATGTACCTTCTTTTGAGATCGACGACAATTACCGCTGGAACCCCGACAATTTCGACGACCGGAACCTGCTGCCCGATGTCGAGAAACGGCTGGCAGACTTTCCCGACAACCGCCTGGTCAAACACCTGCAGCGTTGTGCCGTGCACTATCACTGTTTTGCCGCCAAAAATTTTTTTCACCGGCGGTGGGAGGCTCCTATTCCGACAAGTCCCACCTGCAATGCAGGCTGCCTCGGCTGCATATCATTTCAGCCCGGGGGCACCTGCGCCTCGCCCCAGGACAGGATCAATTTTGTTCCTGAATTGCCGGAAATAGTTGAGCCCTTTACCGAACACTGCAACAAGGCCCGCGACCCCATCATCAGCTACGGACAGGGATGCGAAGGCGAACCCATCCTGCAGTGGAAACGCATCTGCGAATCCATATCCGCTATCCGCTCCAGAACCGAAAACGGAACCGTCAATCTCAATACAAACGGCAGTGTGCCCGAATGGGTGGCATCCATCTGCGACAGCGGACTTGACAGCATCCGCATCAGCATCAACAGCGCCCGGGAACCCTTGTATAACCGCTATTACCAGCCCAGGGGCTACAGCTTCGAAGGTGTTATGGAGTCGATCAGAACCGCCTCAGATAAGGGCGTTTTTACCATGGTAAACTACCTCATATTCCCGGGCATAACCGATCAACCCCAGGAAGTCGAGGCCCTGCGCAGTCTTGTCGCTGCAACAAAACCCCATCTCATCCATTTCAAGAATCTCAATATTGATCCGACCTTCTACCTTGAGACGATGAAAGCTCCCCCCGATCAGGGTATCGGGTTCAGCCGGGTCAAGGAGCTTCTGCAGGAAGAATTTCCTAATCTTCAGTTCGGTTACTTTAACCGAACCCGGGACTCGTTCTTTCCTGAGTGATTATCCGCGACTAAAGGGCGTAGCCTTATGAATCCCCCTATAATCTTAATCCCGTTGCAACGCTGCCGAGTGCAACGATTTCAGGAGGAGATAAGGGTCGACATGTTTGAGCCCCGTTCTTCAGGGGCGAGTTTGTTGACCCGCCGACTGAAATCGTGCCGCGAGGGTAT
>JANQGV010000146.1 GCA_028282925.1 Thermodesulfobacteriota bacterium | reverse complement strand
ACAATAACAGCCGCCGTGACGCGAGGCAGCCTGATGCCGAAAATAACTGTTCGGGACTGCGCATCACCCTGGGCAAATATTGTTTTTATTACATTCGGCACCGAAATATGAAGAGAACCGGAGCCGACGGCAAAAAGCGCTATGACAACCGTTGCAAGAATTGCTATTAAAAATATAAACCTTTTACGTCTTACAAAAGTATTGTATGACTGAAGCTGTGCGGTATGACCGTCTATCATTAATTGTCACCAAGCCTTATTTTGCCATAGCCGGCTCCTGCAGCTTCAAGCTTGCTGAGATAATCGTCGGTGCCAAGGAAGAACTTAAAAATCTCATTGGCCTCATTTTCAAATGCAATATCTTTAAACTGCTCCGGATAGAGTATACTCGCGACATAATAACTATTAACAATAGGAATTTCAACGTTTGAATAATAGGACGTTGAACTGGGGTACTGATAAAGGTTTCCGTCACGAACGGCCATGAGCTGTGCATAAAAATCCTGATTTTCCGCATAGTCTGTATTGACAAGATTTACTCCACCGCTGTCAAAGAAAATATATTGAGGATCCCATCCGAGGATTTGTTCCTTGTCAACCAGTACCCCGCCGGATTTATCAGAGATACCTTCTGTAACATCATTTGCTGCTATTTTTTCAAATACGGCATATTTTGTATAAACACCTTCTATTCCGTGCACGCCCTTAAACGTTGCGGCAGCTCCTAAAACAGTTGGTTTTCCTGTGTCCGGAATGTCAGCCGTTCTTGTTTCAAGGTCCTTCAGGCAATTGTTTATATAGGATATCACTTCCTCGGCTCTGTCTTTTGCGCCGCAAACATCTCCCAGGAGACGAAGCGCTTCCTCATAATCTTTTCCGAATAAGGTTCCCATAGGTACGGCAACCACCGGAGTCCCTGTTTTGCTTTGGATTTCGTCCGCCAGTTCCTTGGTGTACGAGCACAAAATCACTTCGGGATGAACAGCGATAATTTCTTCCGGATAGTAATCGGTCGCACCGGCTGCATCCGTACCAACGATAGACACATTTGCCCACAGGTCTTTGTTAGCGTACGCATAGGCTGTAACCGGGGTGATCTTATCCGGGTCCATCCCGCCTATTCCCACCACTTTATTTGCCAGCCCGAGATATGCAATCATCCGCGGCGTGTTCCCCAGAGGAACAATTCTCTCTACAGTCGTGGGTATTTCGACTGTACGTCCGACGATGTCTGTTATTGTTCTTGTTCCGGTATTCGTGTTTTTCGATCCTGCGGCATCCGAAGAAGCGGTTGTTTCATTGTTTCCGCAACCGGCTGCTAATATGCAGACTGCAAGAGTAATAATCAAGATTGTTATTATAGATTTTTTCATTACTGTAGTTCCTCTCTTTTAAATTTATAGTTTTTTTGTGTTAAAAGAATACTATGCTTCAGTTGATCACCATCCTCTGTTGTAACTCTTAAAACAGCCGGCACACACTGTTTTGCCGTCCTGCAAATGCATTTTGTGTTCGGGAGCACCTTCCCCGCAAATCTCACATACGATGGTATTAAAAAGCCTGGCCTTTTCCGGAAGTTCAAATTCAGGTTCGGAAAAATAAAAAATTTCATCCACGGAAGAGTTCAGCAGATACTCCTTCCACTGCGCACGGTCCATATCTTTATTTTTCCCCGGTTTAAGGCAAACACGCATCTTTTTGCCGTTTGTACGGTTAAAAAATGAAAATGCCTGTTTGCCGGTACCGTGATAAATAAGATTTCCTTTTCCGATTGTACAGCTTAGCAGCGCTTGTACCGCATCCACTCCGCAGGCGTCGTTTTCAGTTACACAAACGATCTGTTCATCATCCGAGGTACCGATCCCCATTCTTTCTGCAGCTGCTTCACACGCCTTAAACCCGATCGCAAGCCCCGGACATTCATGTCCGTGAAATGCAACTGCTTTTTCCCATAATGCTCTATTCATTTCTTTCCTCCTTCATTTTTCAGACATGCCAATAAAGGGTGGTTATCATTGTATCAACATTTTCATAGACAAAACCGTCCTTTTCGACAGACTTCAAATAATGTATTATTTTTTGTTCTTCTTCGTGTGATATGCCACGATAGGTTTTCACTCTGTTTACATACAATCCGTATGCCTCTTCAGGCGTTTTTTTCATTTTCCAGCACTGCTGTTCATAATCGAAACGCGGAAAAAAACCCTGCGTCCAGAGAAGCTCAAACGCATACAGAATATCCTTATCACTGCTTTCCCTTCTTTCCGATATACCGACAAGTCTTTTTACCTCATCACACACGGGGTCGGTACGGTGGGAAGGTTTGGATAAAGCGCACCAACCCTGACAGGCCTGAGAAAGTTTAAGAAAGGTGTCTGCACTTTGGACGGCAGGCGTCATATGCGCAAAAACAAGGTCAAACTTTTTTTCAAACCCTTCCTGCCTTAAGTTAATTTCGTGCCAGTCAGCACAGTAAAATTCAATATTTGATACATTTTCTTTCCGTGACTTTTCTTTAGCGATCTCAATCATACGTGGTGAAAGATCGACACCTACAACCTTTTTGCATCGATCTGACAGTGCAAATGCATAGCTTCCTGTGCCACAGCCCACATCGAGAACTAAAGAGTTTCCATCAAACATTTGGTTTTGTTCAAGCAACTGCAGAAAACGACTTTCTTTAAACGTCGGCATCGTATGTTCTCCAAAACTGTTTGCCATGGAATTCCACATGTCAACGCTTGCCTGCTTATTGTTCCTCTTCAAAATCCATTTTTCTTCAATTTCTTCAATACTCACTTAACCACCCATTTCGGAATAAAAAATAAAAAAGAAGACTCAAACAAAGCCTTCTTAGCATTTACATATATCTTCATAATATCACTTTAGCCATATTAAGTTTTTGAATGGATTAATGCAGTTAATATGCAAATTTCAACCTGCACTTATGTATTTCGTATACACTTTTCTCTACATTAATGAATATTATAAGTGTTACCACTTTTTTTGTCAAGAGACTATATAATTTTAAAATTTTGATAATTTGATTTTGTGCTGGGCCATAGCATGAACATCTTTATTCACTCTCTTGTTCGACAAATTCATTCCAATATGTTTCATGTGTCTTTATGCCTTTGATTCTTACAATATATCAGAATTGTCGGTTAAAGGATGCTCCTTCTGAAAAAAATCAAATGCATCTAAAGAAATTGAAGTTCTCAAAATCACTTTCGCCAGTCTCATAATCCGCATAATTCATAGGCAAAATACACTTGCATGTATTTCGCCTATGAATTTAGGGTAAGAAAATACCTCAAGGTTATAGGCCTTGCTCAATAATTTTCCCCATTGCTTCCCTGTTTCCTGTCTGAGCTTGTTTCACAAGAGCTTCAAAATCGTGCATTAGGCCACATACTGTATTATAATTTTGTATTCCTGCAATTGAACAAGCATTTACTATTGAAGGATAATTAAAGTTTAAAAACAAACAAAGTCACCTTTATCTGTTTTTTAGAATAAAAATAAAGATGACTTTGTTTTAAACTTAAAATTTCTCCATAAGTAAATCTATCTTAAGCTTCATATCATCTTCTGATTGATAAATATAAAATCACCCTTCATTCTTTTATATTAAATATCCTTTTCACGCCATTGTGGCTTTACAGAGTTTTTCAACCAGGGTGAACCAGACGTATTGTAAAAAGGTAAAGATGACCTGAAACCTGTCTCAGGGAGATATTTTCTCCCTTCCCTTACCGGCAGATTCCTGTATTGACAAATAGTGCGAGGCCTTGCCCTCACCTTTATGAGCCTTTCCATAAGCTCAATCTTTTTGTCCTTATACCCAGGTCTAAAATATAGATTGTGCTGCTCACCAGGATCATCATCCAGATTAAACATCTGACCTTCCCTGCTGTCCGAAAACCTTGTTAACCTGAACCTGTCATTTGTTATAACTGTATCACAAAATCCATATGATACTGATATTTCTTCCCAGGGATCATTTTCTTCCATTCCCTTACAAGCACCTGCAAAGGACTTGCCTTCAACAGGCGGCAAATTTTGAGAATTCACACATGCCCATTCGCAAAAAGCAGGAAAAAAATCCAGTGAACATGTAAGCCGTTCTGTTTCTCCTTTTGTTACAGCACCACCTGCAACAATTAACGGACAACGTATTCCTGCATCATAGTGCTTGATGCCCTTTGTTATCAGACCGTGGTCACCCATCATGTCACCATGGTCGGTAGTAAAGATAATAACACTATCCTGCCAGAGCCCTGAAGCCTTGACATAATCAATTATTCGTCCTATCTGGTCATCCATAAACCTTAAAGATCCGTGATAAAGTGATCGGAGTTTCTTTACTGCATCCTTATTATCGCAAATTGTACAGTACTTCAAATAGTCGTCCATGCAGCTTTCAAGAATTTGTGGTCCATGCTGATGCCACTCTGCCGGAACAGGATCCGGCATATCTGAAATATCAAAACAGGTATCATAAGGTTCAGGAGGGTCATATGGATCGTGAGGGTCATTATAGGAAATATGGCAAAAGAACGGTGTTGTTTTTTCTTCACTGCATTTTTTAATAAATTTTAACCCCATGTCAGTTATAAATTTTGTATCATGCATTTCAGCAGGCAGTGGAGATGTGTACATCCGTTCCCATAATGAAGATTTAATTAACGGCTCCATATGTTTTACAAAAGCAGATTTTTTTATATTCAGTTCATCTTCACAGGCACCCTGCATCATCTCATGCTCCGGATAACAACCAACAACCCCGCCATGCCCATTTGTCATTGCAATAGCGATATCCAGGTATT
Organism: Thermodesulfobacteriota bacterium; assembly: GCA_028282925.1. Taxonomy (GTDB): domain Bacteria; phylum Desulfobacterota; class WTBG01; order CAIYCZ01; family CAIRTM01; genus JANQGV01. Next base: position 412 of record JANQGV010000146.1, on the reverse strand, counting down.
CCCTATGATTATCTCTTATCCAGTCAATATATGGCCCCCATTTAGTATCTTCAGAAACTACAGCCTCATCAAATCCAAGAAATTCAAGATTTACCGGTACCGGCCACATCATCGGAGTCTGATGAAATTTTCCGAATCCCCCAGTCCTGTAGCCACTTGTTTTCAAGACATGTACATAGGTAGGGCTGTCGGTCTGCAATGCATAGTTGTTTCCCGTTATCCCGTGTATTTCCGGTGACCTTCCGGTCAATATGGTAGCTCTATTTGGAGCACAAATCGGCGAAGTAGCATAATTTTGCAAAAACTTCATTCCGTCTGATGCCAGTTTGTCCAGATTAGGTGTCGAATTAACGCCGCTTCCGTAACACCCAAGAAAAGATGCCCCCAGTTGGCCTGCCATTATAAAAATAAT
>JANQGV010000103.1 GCA_028282925.1 Thermodesulfobacteriota bacterium | reverse complement strand
GGACATTGCTTGTGTTGAACTCCGGTTTGCGGTCGCCGCCGTTGCAGACACCGCAGGCACCACAGGCGGTGCTGCGGCAGTCGGGGGTGTTTATGCAATCGTAGGCGTTGCGGAGTTCCTTTTTTAGAAACGCCTCATCCAGTCCGGCGGAGATGTGGGACCAGGGAAGGCATTCTTCAAGATCTCTTTTTCGCAGATAGAATGCTTTGTCGACTCCGCACTCTTCAAACGCCCGGTTCCACAGGTCCGGCTTGAAAAGATCGCTCCAGGCTTCGAACCCGGCCCCCAGGCTGTGGGCTTTGACAAGAACCTGGTCCAAACGGCGGTCTCCGCGTGAGAAGACGCCCTCAAGTATGCTCAGTTGGGGGTCGTGCCATTTAAAGCGCAGTTTTTTGCTCTGCAGCCTGTCCCTGAGATAGAACTGTTTTTCTATGATCTCATCCTGTCCGTTCTGCGCTTCCCATTGAAACGGGGTGTGGGGTTTGGGTACAAAGGTCGACACACTGACATTGAGCTGCTTCCGGCGGTCTACGGAGGCTACACGCTTGCTGAGCCTGATGACGCCGTCGAGATCGTCCATGGTCTCGGTGGGCAGGCCGATCATGAAATAGAGTTTTATCAGCTTCCAGCCTGCCTCAAACACCTGCGATGCAGTGGCCAGGATGGTATCCTCGGTAAGGCCCTTGTTGATCACATCGCGCAAACGCTGGGTACCTGCTTCAGGTGCAATGGTGAAGCCGGTCTTGCGGACCTTTTTGATCTCTTCCATAAGGGAGCGTGTCAGAGTTTCGGCACGCAGGGACGGAAACGAGACTGCTGTTTTTGTGTTGCGGTGGTCGTGCATGAGGGCCTGGAGCAGGTTCTGAATGCCGGTATAGTCTCCTGAGCTCAGGGACGCCAGGGCAAGCTCTTCGTAGCCGGTATTGTGCAGGGCCTCTTTTGTGAGCTGCCTGATGGTTGTCATGTCTTTCTCACGCACCGGCCGGTATATCATGCCGGCCATGCAGAAACGGCAGCCCTTGCTGCACCCGCGGGCTATTTCGATGCCGGCCCGGTCGTGTATTATCTGCATAAAAGGCACGATGGGAGCGGTGCAGAACGGGACGTCCGAAAAATTTGATACGGTCCGTTTCGTGACATGGCTATAGTCCTCTTTCAGGGCTTTTATTTCGCTGATGGTTCCGTCCGGGTTATAGTCGACCTGAAAGAAGGACGGGACGTATATACCCGGGATTTCGGAAAGGGCTTCAAGTACCTGCTGCTTCGTTGCCCCGTTGCGACGGCAGGTACACACCGTATCACATACCTCGATAATAACCTCTTCGCCGTCACCGATGACAAAGGCATCAAAGAAGGTTGCCACCGGTTCCGGGTTATAGGTGCTGGGTCCCCCGCCCAGTATGAGGGGAAAAGACTCGTCGCGGTCTTCCGCCCTCAGAGGAATGTCCGCCAGTGAAAGCATGCGCAGCACTGTTGCATAGGCCAGCTCATACTCAAGGGAAAAGCCTACAATATCACAGTCCCGAAGGGGGATGCACGATTCAAGGGTGGCAAGCGGCATGTTGCCGGCCTGCATGCAGGCTTCCATGTCCGGCCAGGGTGCAAAAGCACGCTCGCAGGCGATGTTTTTGCGGGTATTCATTATGTTGTACAGAATGTGGAGCCCCATATGGGACATGCCTACTTCGTAGACATCGGGAAAAGCCAGCGCAAAGGTGATATCAACCTCGCTCCGGTCTTTACGGACGGCATTTATTTCATTGCCCAGATACCTGCTGGCTTTGGATACATAGGGCAGGGTGTGTTCGAGAAATTCGATTTTTGTCATGGGTGCCGTCTATAGTGATGCATGCTGTCCACGTAAAAAAGTACTAATTGTATCATGTTACTTCCGGGCTCACAACTACTAAAGGTTCCTTGTAATGATCGCGGATTCTGCTTGCAATTAAAAGTGATTTTTACTATTTATTGTATTATATTGTATATAATAGGATAAATTAATTAGCAGAAGGTGCGTTCATTGGATTTTTTTGGTACAATTGCCGGACCTTTCTTTATCAAACTGCTGGTTGCGCTGCTGGGGCTGTTTCTGCTTGCCTGCCTCATGTACAAGCTGCAGGTGCTGTTCCGTAAACACCGCCGGTTGCTTCTGGCGGAACGCATAGAAGGCCCCGCAGATATCAAGGCGGTTCTGAAGGAAGCCCTGCGCCAGAAAGCCCGGTTTAAAGTTCGAATGAATGCCCGGAAACGGTCTTTCAGTTCCTCTCTGGTCGACATCGGTTCCTCGTCCCTTATTATCGATGCCCTTTTTCCGGAAGAGGGCAACATCCTGGTTTCCGGGTCGCGGTTTATCGAGGTTGATTTGATGCTCCGCGAAGCCGACAATGAACTGTTGCATATCCCCTATACCTTCGCATCGAAATTTATTTCCAAGGAACGCTTTCAGGGGTATCCGGCCGTGCGCGTCGAAATACCCGATCTTATCCGGAGGATTCAGCGCCGCGAATACCTGAGAATAACGCCCCCGATCAAAGAACCGATCTATATACAATTTGAACTGGATGGAAAACAGATATCCGAAAAGATCGACAATATCAGCGGCGGCGGCATCGGGTTTTGTACCAGCCTGAGTAAAAGTGTTTTGTGGCGGGGCAGGCACATTGAGGGCATTACCATTGCATTACCCGGAGGCCGACCGGTGATCCACTGCAATATGAATATCAAGTCCCTTGGCCAGAGCGACCGGCCGGTGCTGATAGACGGAAAGCCTTATTACTTTTTTTGCGGCGCCGAGTTTGTCGGCATCGAGGATACTGTGCGGGAATCGATAGTGCATTATGTTATTGAAAAAGAGCGTGATGAGTTGAAGCGGCTCAGCCGCGAGTTTGCCTAGGAGGCTGCCGGAGAAGGTCCAACAGCTTGCGTTGCGCTCACCCTCTGTCACTGCGACGTACTGGTTAGCTCCAAACCAAGCGAAGCGTTCTGCTACGGCTGCCGTACTACCCGAATCTACAGGCTGTACTCCCTCCAGCCTCATCAACGTACTACAAAGTACGCTTCTT
>JANQGV010000093.1 GCA_028282925.1 Thermodesulfobacteriota bacterium | reverse complement strand
AAATCTGCTCAGCATTCCGCGGACTGATGCCGTAGGCCGCCATTTTCTCGATGCGCTTTATCTTGTGCTCAAAGGGATCCAAGGTGGCCAGGGCCGATTTGCTGCCGTTGCGCAAGATAAAGCGCATCGAGAAAATGGCGGCCTACGGCATCAGTCCGCGGAATGCTGAGCAGATTTTCGCCCTGAACGCACTTCTGGATAATACTATCCAGCTTGTGACCCTGACCGGAAAAGCCGGCACCGGTAAGACATTGCTGGCCCTGGCGGCTGCTCTTGAGAGCCGGCGCAACTATCGCCAGATTTTCATAGCCCGTCCGGTTGTTTCCTTGAGCAATAGAGATATCGGGTACTTGCCCGGCGATGTGGATATGAAGCTCGATCCCTATATGCAGCCCCTGTACGACAACCTGGGGGTTATCCAGAACCAGCACCCCGAGAACAGCCAGAAACACCGCAAAATCAAGGAGTTTGTTGATGAAGAAAAGCTGGTCGTTACCCCCCTGACCTACATCCGCGGCCGAAGCCTGGTGAATATCTATTTTATTGTAGACGAGGCCCAGAACCTGACACCCCATGAAGTAAAAACCATTATTACCCGGGCCGGTGAGGGGACCAAAATCGTATTTACCGGTGACATCTTCCAGATCGATCATCCCTACTTGAATACCCATTCCAACGGCTTGAGCTATTTGATTTCCAGGATGCAGGATCAACATGTCTATGCTCATATCAATCTTGAAAAAGGTGAGCGGTCGCAGTTGGCGGAGATTGCCAGTAATTTACTATAGGGGGGAGAATGCCGGAAAACGTCCATCTATCCCGATCATATCGGGATTGTGCTCATCCTGTTTCAACCCGCATGTCGAGTCTTTTGCCTTTTTTAGTTAAGCATTATCGGTGGTCTGTTATGCGGTTTTGCTATCGGAGGACTGAATGCGTTGTTAGTTCCGGGAAGTATTAAAAAGAAACTACCGGTTTGCCATAGGCGCGGGCGTGGTGTCTCCTGGTGCCTGGAGGGTGATCATCTGCGCGCTACGGCCGACGCTGCCGCAGGGTGTATGCAAAATCCCGCCCGTATTACACAGAACGATTTACTGAAACAGAAACGCAACCGCCTTATTTTTCGTCTTTGCGGCCGGGGTTCGGGAGCCGGTTTTCCGTCCGTTCTGGTAAAGTCTTTTCCCATGCACAATCTGAAGCAACGGCTTTATTCCTATCGCCGTTACGGTCCGCGTGAGGCGGCAAACCTGCTTGAGGCGGCCGCCCGCAACATCCCGGTGCCGTGTGTCTATGGATACGGCATTGTTACGGGGGGGGCGACTGTTTCCTCGACGGCAGTTATGATGGAAGACCTGGGGGACAACCGGGCTATCGGGACGCTCCTGGCAGCGCCGGGTCTTTCGGAAGATGAAAAAATGGGTATCCTTAACCGGGCCGGGAATCTTTTGATACGGTTGTTCGAGGGGCGCTGTAATCACATCGACCTTAATGCCCAGTCAATGCATCTCGGCCCATCTCCCACAGACGACCGCCTGATTGATTTTCATTATAGTGTTTTTTTAAAAAAGCCGAGCCTTTCGGTTTTGCTGTTTCACCTTGCGTATTTTTCAGATGCATTGGGAACTGCTGTGTCCGATGACATGTGCGAGGCCTGGGTGCGAAAAACGCTTACGGACCTGCAGGTGCATAACCACGATAAGAACCTTGAAATATTCCGTCTTTTGAGACACCGGAGCTTTTCCCGAAAAGAGCGCAGTGAGTTGGCGTGACCGTACAGTAAAGCAGAAAAAATGCTTTTTTCGGCACGGTGTCGGGAGTATGCGGATTGAGTGCAGAGCGGTTGTATGGTGCTGCCGGCGAAATATAGTTTGACAATCTATGAAATTGTATTACATACTTAATAGATTTAAAGGGATTTGTATCAAGCGGTACCTAAAATAGAGCATCTGTATGTCCGCCCCAAAGCGGATATGCTGAATCAATGAATACATGTGACACGCCTTTGTAGGGACTTTTCTGTGGAGTTATGTATTGTGTGCCATCCGGCAGTAATCCTCACGAAGCCGCCAACACGTATTTCGTTCTAATCGTGAATGTGAAACAGAACCAGCGTTAATTTGGAGATGTGTAATGAATGCTGAACACCCCGTCCACCCGCGTGGATCCCAGGCAAAGATATTGTTTACCGGTGTTTTCGGGCCGTATGCCCGGGACGATGAGTACGGCAGCCGGTCCATCAACCCGATGGAGTTGTATCATAACCAGGTAACCCGGGTCCAGGGGCCTTTTTCGATACGCATGTTTCATCGTACCTTCGGGTTGCTGTTCATCGAGGCCAATATCGACGCCCCGTGCACAATGCTCGATTTTCCAACCCTTGACCGTTTTATCGAAGAAATAAAAGACAATGAATATGATATTGTCGGCATCAGCGCGATCCCGCCGAATTACCTCAAAGTAAAAAAAATGTGCGAGTTGATCCGCGAACATCTGCCCGGGGCCGACATTATCGTGGGTGGACATATCGCAACCATGGGCACACTGCCGGATATGATTGATGCGGACCACATCGTCAAGGGAGACGGAGTTCGATGGTTCCGACAGTATCTCGGGCAGGATGTGAACGCATCTATCAAGCATCCCCTGATATATTCCGGGTTCGGAACGCGGGCTTTGGGGTTGTCCCTGCCTGAAAAGCCCGGCGACACCGCCGCTGTGGTGATCCCCTCGGTCGGCTGCCCAATGGGGTGTAATTTCTGTTCCACCTCGGCTCTCTTCGGCGGCAAAGGCAATCATGTAAGTTTCTATGACGGCGGTGATGATCTGTTCACAGTGTTGTGCCAGATGGAGGAGAAGTTAAACGTTTCTTCGTTCTTTGTCCTTGATGAGAATTTCCTGTTGCATAAAAAAAGGGCTTTGCGCTTGCTGGAGTTGATGAAGCAGCACGATAAGCCCTGGGTGTTTTATGTGTTCAGTTCTGCGCGAGTAATACGGTCGTACACTATCGAGCAACTGGTCGGGCTGGGTATATCCTGGGTCTGGATGGGGCTTGAAGGCGAGAAGAGCCAGTACGATAAATTGAGCGGCGTTGATACCCTCGCCCTTGTTAAAGAGCTTCAATCGCACGGCATCTGCGTTTTGGGGTCGACCATTATCGGTATGGAGAACCATACGCCCGAGAATATCGATGGGGTTATTGAGTATGCAGTCAGCCATGATACCGATTTTCACCAGTTCATGCTCTACACCCCGGTTCCTGGAACGCCCTTTTATGAGCAGATGCGTGAGGCCGGTACCCTGTACTCTTTAGACGAATTTTCCCCGGCCGATGCCCACGGGCAGTACCGGTTTAACTACCGTCACAAGCATATCCCCGAGGGCAGGGAAACCGACTTCCTGCTCAAGGCTTTCAACAGCGATTTTGCGATAAACGGACCAAGCCTTGCCCGCATGGTCCGCACAATGCTTCAGGGTTGGATTCGTTATAAAAACCATCCCGACCGGCGTGTCCGTAATCGCTATGCATGGGAATCCCAGGGCCTGAAAAGAAATCATGCCGCGGCGATTTGGGCCATGCGCACGTGGTATCGAGACGACAGCGTCGTGCATCCTAAAATTGACCATATCCTTCGCGATCTTTACAATGAGTTCGGTTTCCAGACCAGAGTGCTGGCACCGATTCTGGGGCGCTTTGTGTACTATACTATGAAGCGGGAGGCCCGACGGCTTGCCCGTGGCTGGACCTATGAGCCGACCACGGTGTACGAGAAAAACGCCAGGGCTCGTGAACTGGACGGTCACACCAGCCCTGCATCCCGTCTGGCTGATCTGCTTGCATCGGTGGATCTGTCCAGCATAGAAACCCTGAAAATGATCCCCCGGCCGCAATTGGACGGGAAGCTGCCCTTTATTGTTGAACTTGAAGGGGTTTTTAACAGCAAAACAGCGGCAAACCTGAAAAAGCGGGTGGATGACTATCTTTCTGAGCATACCGGAAACCTCGCCATAAATTTCAACGGAGTCACCACCATTGAGCGGGAAGCCATTCTGTCCTTTCTGGAAAAACTGAAAGACTATAAAGCGCGCATTAAAATCGTCAGCAGTGATTTTCTGCGCTCTGAAATGGAGGACGTCATTCAGTATGCCCGGCAGTATTTCGATGTTTTTTCGGATGAGGACGGCCTGGCGGCAAGCATGGCCTGACGGTCGGCCGGACACAGTTCTCCACGATCCTTGAATCTTTGCATTTTGCAGGACGGTACAAAAGGTGATATAGTTATTATATCACCTTTTTTTATGACGTTACGCGTTCCGGGGTAAGGGGTGCGGGAAAAGGCCGCATTGGTGATGGATATATATAGGAGCGGTATGCACAAGAATACAGGGCTTTCAAAAGTAATCAGGTTATGCCTGGCGCTGGAAACCGTGGCCCGGGATTACTACGATGCATTGGCTGCGAGGACCAACCTGAAAAAGCTGAGCGCATTCTGGCATACTATGGCCCGCGAAGAGGAGTTTCATATTACCTGCTGGAATGATCTGCTGTTGCTGAGTGATAATAACAGTATCCCCAATATATTCGACACCTTTCGCGAAGTTCAGGAAGAACTGGAGTTGGTCAACGAAAAATCCGAAGCAATTCTGAACAATATCGACAGTGTCGTTGATGATGCAGCAGCATTTCTGCTGGCCTACCGCCTGGAATTTTATTTACTGCACCCCGCTTTTCAGGCCTTGTTTTATCTGATGAAACAGCATACCCGGGACAGGTCACCCCTGGATAACTACGAAAAACATATCATGACTTTTGTGAACGCAGCGAAAGCCTTTAATCACACCACTCCTGAAATGCAGGTTTTTTCTGATATTATTCTTGAAATCTGGCGCAAAAACAGTGCACTGGCTGAAAAAATCGGGGCGGTGCAAATGTTGAAAAACCTCATTCCAGTCTGTGCTTCATGCAAGCGTGTGCGTACCGAAAACAACTCCTGGCAGGAAGTTGTATACTATCACCACGACAGCCTGGCAAGCCAGGTTACGCATTGGATTTGTCCGGATTGTATTCAAAAGCTGTACCCCGATTTTCATGCGTCAAAACAGACGAAAAAGACATAACCCTCGGGACGAACCCTTCCCCCTCTTTTTTTACGGCAGGCGACCCTGTACCTTTTTTACCCTGTTTTAATTTCTGCTTTATCATTCTTTAACAAAAGACCGTGCTTTGCACGGAGGAGCAAAAGGAACGCTGACTAACGGCTTGATTTGTCATTTTTGTAGCATTTTGCATTTTCTGTAATTCCGGGGAACAGGCTACAATATGCCAATCAAAGAGGGTTTGTGCAGACGGCACAACCCTCTTTTTTTTGTTCCTGATCAGGGCACCGGAGGTCGGCCGATGTCAATGAGATTGACATGTTTTGCATTTTGTTTTATCTTAAAGAATTAATGAATTTTGAAAATGAGGGTATTTTGACCGATACAAGGAGATAAAGACCAATGGCTTTTGATTACATTAACGAAATACCGCCGGCAGACGAAATGTTGGCGGCGATTCCGCTGCCCGACGATTTGCGGGAGATCAAGAAAAACAGAGACCGGGAGATCCGGGATATTTTTGAGCGTAAAAGCGATAAGTTTTTCCTGGTGATCGGGCCCTGTTCAGCCCATAACGAAGACGCTGTTTGTGAATATATTTCACGGCTTGCAAAACTTCAGGAGAAGGTAACGGAGCGCATAATTATTATCCCCCGCATTTATACAAACAAGCCCAGGACCACCGGTGAGGGCTACAAGGGCATGGTGCATCAGCCGGACCCCCTCAAGGAACCCAACATGGTTGAAGGGATCAAGGTAATCCGCCGGATGCATATTCGGGCTCTCCGCGAGTCTCACCTGCCGGCTGCCGATGAAATGCTGTATCCCAGTAATCTACCGTACATTGAGGATATGCTCAGCTATATTGCAGTGGGTGCCCGCTCGGTCGAGAACCAGCAGCACCGTCTGGCTATCAGCGGTGTGGAAGTGCCCTCCGGCATGAAAAACCCCACCAGCGGCGATTTCTCGGTTATGTTCAACTCAATTTATGCCGCCCAGCGCGAACATACCTTCATATATAACCGCTGGGAAGTCAGAACCTCCGGCAATTCTCTTACCCATGCGGTGCTGCGCGGCGCGGTGGACTCCTACGGGCGCAGTATCCCGAATTATCACTATGAGAATCTCATGGCGGTGGCTGAAGCCTATCTTGAACGCGAACTGGCGAATCCCGTCATTGTTGTAGACACCAATCACTCCAATTCCAATAAAAAATACCAGGACCAGCCCCGAATCGGCCTGGAGGTGATGCAGTCACGACGGAATTCAGACTTGTTGCGCGACATGGTCAGAGGGCTGATGGTGGAAAGCTATCTGGTGGAAGGAGCCCAGAAAGCCTATGAAAATGTGTTCGGCAAGTCGATTACCGACCCCTGTCTTGGATGGGAGGCAACGGAAGATTTTGTGCTGCGCCTAGCCGATGTTGTGTGATGTGCCGTTGGATTGATGCTGCTCCGCTCATGCGCTGAGCGGGAATCAGTGTGATTTTCCAGGTGTAACCCAGATATAATCGGCGGAGGATACCTCCACCGTATCTCCTGCCCTGGCCGGGTACACGGTTTTAAAAGGTGTCCCGGTGCGTGAAAAGGCGCGGTCCGGCACTCCGAATTTCCGAAAAATGTGGCCGTTTCCTATCAGCACGATAAAAAGGGAATCGTTCAGGTTTTCGGCGACCCGTTCAGCCATGCTGTCTTCCCACGCACATTGAGCCTCGTAAAAATAATCAAAATTTTCCCGCCCTCTGATTTTGTGCCGGTCAAAGATGTTTTTTACATAGTCCCGGTGAGCCGTTTTGGTGGTATCGATGTTGGCTGCAAGGTGTTTCCTGTCGTCGTCGGAGAGGCTTTCAATGCCGCCGGTGGCTATTTTGCCGGAAAGATGAAAAGGCATGTTGAGCCCCACGAGTCGTATTCCTTTTTCCCTGATAAAATCGAGAATCGGTTTGTACAGCGTATACTCATAGCGCCAGTTTGCATACCAGTGTGTTTTCTGCTGGAATGCCTCTTCGGAAAGTTCACCTGCCGACCATTGGTCAAGGACGGGCTGGTAGGTATGGTCGAACATTTCCATGCCGATCGAGAGATTTGGATTTTCCCGACAGAGAGCCGTAATTATTTTCAGTTGTATGTCGTGATGGGCTGCATCGGTATGCTGTTCTCCGATATAGACAATGCGGACGTCTGCAAGGTTTTTTATCAGTCCGTCGATGTCAATCGGACTGCGGGCATCGGATGAGAGAATAGTGCCGGGGGGGAAGGGTTCGGGTATGCCTGTGACTATGAGCCCCTTCGGCAGCGAGGCGCACCCGCTCACGCACAGCAGTGCAATGACCGTCGACACGTGCGCCAGAACTGTGCGGTTGATAGGGGCTACTTTTTTCAAGGTTAGTAAAGTTTCTATAACCACTGCATTCAGCCGTGAGACACGAATATCTTTGAGCGATTCGGGAAGAATACTTTTATAAGACGCTGCGCGCCTTCTCCTCCTTTGTCTTGCCACCTGCGGTGACAAGAGCTGCGCACTTTGCTTTTTGTTTGCGACAAAGAGCTGCAAGCGGTCAATCCGAAGGATTGACTCAAAGGAGGCAAAAGAAAGGGCGCCCTGCAACTTGTCCCGCCGTAGGCGGGATACCCTCGCGGCACGATTTCAGTCGGCGGGTCAACAAACTCGCCCCTGAAAAGCGGGGCTCAAACATGTCGACCCTTGTTTCCTCCTGA
>JANQGV010000286.1 GCA_028282925.1 Thermodesulfobacteriota bacterium | reverse complement strand
GCAATAATAACGGCCTACGGCTGCAACAATTCGCAGCCCCCGGCTGCAACCGGAGCACCAAGGCAGGCGGCACCGGTACCGATGCCGGGAAACATTTCGGGCACGGTTGCCGAAACCATGAATTCGGGCGGCTACACCTATGTACTGATCGACACGGGTACGGAAAAACTGTGGGCGGCAGGACCGCAGTGCACGGTTTCGGAGGGTGACGCGGTCAGCATTTCCGCCGGAATGCTCAAGCAAAATTTTACCAGCAAAACCCTTAACCGTACCTTTGAAAAGATCTACTTTGTGGGCAGCATCAGCGGAGCGGGCGGGGACAATAAACCGTACCACCAGCAGACGCAGGAACCCATGGGCGGCAAAGCCCGTTCAGGTGCCGTGGCTCCGGCCGGAATCGATTTTACCGGCATCACCAAACCGGCGGGCGGTAAAACCGTTTCCGAAATCTTTTCCGAAAAAAAACCCCTTTCCGGCAAGCAGGTACAGGTACGCGGAAAAGTGATAAAATTCAACGCCCGGATTATGGATAAAAACTGGGTCCATATTCAGGACGGTACCGGCGGAGAAGGAACAAACGACATCACCATAACCACACAGGATGTGGCTAAAGTCGGCGATACCGTCCTTGTAACCGGTACGCTTGTGCTGAATAAAGATTTCGGGTTTGGTTATAAATACGATGTGATGATCGAGGGTGCCCGCGTACAGGTGGAGCAAGGCCTGTAATTGTACCCCGGCACCAAAGTTCCCGGCGTTCACCGAACAATGTACCTTTAGGAGCAGAACACCATGACCCCTAAAACTCGCCTGACAGCCCTGGGCCTCATGCTTTTCAGTCTTACCATGTGCGTGCCGTCCGATGACACCATCATCACCAATCAGGACAAGGACGGCCGCACCGTTATCCTGCACATTACCTCGGGAGATGCATGGAGCAGCAAAAAAGCCCCCCAGATCGCCGTCTGGATTGAGGACAATGAAACCGGCTACCGGGAGACCCTCTATGTCAGTTACAAATCCGCAACCGGACGATGGGCCTTTGAACCCACGGCCCGCAGGCCCGAGGCACTTCCCTACTGGTCGCACCGACACGGCGTGCAGTATGCCGACGGACTCTATATGCCTACGCGTGACGAACCACTTCCCGATGCCGTAACCTCCGCCACTCCGTCCCACAGCTTCAAACTGCAAAGTACAATGCCCGCCGATCTTGAATCCTTTACCGTCCTGGCCGAGTTGAATGTTTCATTCGACTATAACGAATTCTATCCGGAAGGTGCCTCCCCCGGCGACGATAACTACAGCTATGTCAACGGCCAGCCCTCGCTCATCTATGCCGCAACGTTTGCTCCCGGCAACGATACGGGAACACTGCAACTGGTTGGAACGGGCAGCCTGGACGGCAGCAGCGGGGAGTTGACAAAAGACCTGTCGACCATAACTACAGCCGCACATCTTGTTTCGTCTATAACGGTGGATGCAGGGGAAGAGGAAGAATAGAAACAACAGGCAAAACCATTACAGCCCATCTATTGAAACACTTCCTTATGAGACTTATACATACTCACGCCGCAATTGCTGCAGCATGTCGTCGGTCAGGCGCTCGGTTTTACGAAGCTCTGCGAATTTGTCCAGCAAATCGTCAACGGTCAACCGCTGTTTTTCCTGTTGGGTAATCGTATCGATAATCTGCCCGCGGTGCATCATAATCGTCCGGTCGCCCAGTTCCAGGGCCTGCTGCATACTGTGGGTAACCATGAAGGCGGTAAGGTTGTCGCGGGCGATAAATTTCCTGGTCAGCTTGATCACCTGTGCGGCCGACTTGGGATCAAGGGCGGCCGTATGCTCGTCCAGCAACAGCACTTCGGGCCGGGTAATAACCGACATCAGCAACGTCAGGGCCTGTCGCTGACCGCCTGACAGGGTGCCGATAAGGGTATCGAGCCGGTCCTCGAGCTGCATTTCAAGTTGTTCTATCTCCTCCCGGTAGGACGTGAGCCGTTCGGCATTGAGGCCCATGCGGGGCAGGATGTTCTTGTCGCGCAGATAGGCCATATGCAGATTTTCGGCAATGGACATATCCGGTGCGGTTCCGGTAAACGGGTTCTGAAAAACACGGGCTATGTGCCTGGCCCGGCGAAAATCCCTGAGACGGGTCACATCCTTCCCGGCGATTTCAATAGTGCCCGCATCAGGCAGAAACGTACCGGCCACCGCGTTCAGCAGGGTAGATTTGCCTGACCCGTTGGTTCCGATAATCGTGACGAACTCCCCCGGTTTGATATGCAGGCTGATGTCCCTGAGGGCATACACTTCATTGGGCGTTCCCTGGTTGAAATGCTTGTGCAGATTTTTTATATGGATCATAAAGGTTCTCCGCTGATCACATTCTCAGTCAACCACCCTGGCCGCGCGTTTGACCACCGCATCCGGTATGGCGATTCCATATTGCCGGGCCAGACCCCGGTTGATATGCATTTTTTCCGGCACGCAGTTCTGGATGGGAATATCTGCGGGCTTTTCGCCGTTGATGACTTTTTCGGCCACCCGCGCGGTTTCCCGCCCCACTTCATAGTAATCGGCCCCGATGGAAAGAAAGGCCCCTCGCTCAACATCCGACGGCCCGTTGGTAAAATAGGGAATCTGGTGCTGCCGCATGATATCGGCAATTGATTCCAGGGCCAGAAGCACGGTGTTGTCTCCCGCGGTAATGAAAAGATCAATCTTCCTGCTCAACAGTGATTTTACTGCGTCGAGCACCTCGGCCGTACTGCTGACATTTGCCTCCAACAACTCAAAACCGTACTTCTTTACCGCCTCCCGAGCCTTGTATGTGCAGGCCTCGGAGCAGGCTTCCGCTGGATTCCAGACCATGCCGATCCTTTTTGCCGCAGGAAATATGTCGCGCATGACTTTTATGGTTGTCTCAACCGGTTGCAGCGTAGCCACGCCCGTGACCTGGGGCAGGTGATCTTGAGCGTTTTTGGCAATGCCCATGCGGTAGGGGTCGGTAACTGCACCGAACACATGAGGGATCTTTTTGTTGCCCTGGGCGGTCACCTGGAGCGCCGGTGTCGAGAGGGTAATGATATAATCGTAGGCCTGCCGAACAATGTCCTGCACAATCGATTGGGCCATATAAAATTCATTCTGGGCGTTTTTGGTATCGACCCGGATGTTGTGGCTCTGCAGAACACCGCTTTGTCTCAACTCATCCCGAACGCCCCGGGCGCAATCCTGGATAATGGAGTGATCGCTGAAAAGAAACAGCACCAGTTTTTTTTGTGGACCCGTCGATTGTCCGGTTTCAGATTCAGTCCGGGCGCCTATGGTTTTATCGGCCCGTTTCAGGATATCATCGCTGACGTTAAAACCGTGCTTGCGCGCCAGGTCCATATTGATATAAAAGAGCGTACCTTCTGTCTGATACACCGGAAGACCGGCCGGACTCTCACCTCCCAGTATCCTGGCCAGATACGTGCCGCCGTCATAGCCGGTCTGATGGTAATCAGGCCCCAGGGCCACAAAGGTACCCCGTTCGATCAGCTCGGAATCAACCGAAAAAACGGGAATTCCATTCCGGTCGGCTACCTGGGCAAAGCTGTCGTAGCTGACATTCAACGTGTTGTCACCGCCGTTCAGGAAGACCTGGGCACCCTTGATGACCAGGGATTTTGAAGCCTCAAGCACCTCGGCCGGGCCGGTAACGGTCGCTTCCACAATCTCCAAGCCGATCTTCTCCCCGTGGGAGCGCACCTTTTTGAGCACCGCCTCGGAGTTTGCCTCAGAGCTGTTCCAGACAACACCGATCTTTTTGCGCCCCGGAAAAATTTCCGCTATCAGATCAAGCATCTTCTCAACCGGGGGAAAGCAGGCCACACCGGTCATGTTCGGCGGGTGGTCGGTTGGTGTCCGGGCGGCACCGATTGCATAGGGATCGTATATATAGGTGAACACGACTTTTGTATCATCCCGATTCCCGGCAATCTGCGATGCCGATTGCACGCAGGGCGTTGAAAGGGGCACGATTATATCCACCTTGCGGCGGATAAAGTCCTGGATAATGGAATGTATCAGGGAAAAATCGGCCTGGGCGTTTTTATAGATAATATCGATATTCTTTGTATCCACATAACCGTTGTCCGACAGGGCTTTCAGAATGCCCTGCTTGCACAACTCAACGTTGGGCTCAAGGGCGAACTGCACAACACCGATCCTGGCTTTCTTCTTTGTGTCTGCGGCCTTAACACCGTGTATCTTCGTGGCCCGGGCAAGCATGTCGGGGGGAATGGTAATGCCCAGTTCTCGGGCTGCCTCAAGATTGAGGCCGAAGGTCAGCTTGCTGTAGCGTTCAAAAGGAATGGAGCCGGGCGACTCTCCCCTGAGCACCCGGTCTGCAAGGCGGGCTCCCTGGATGCCGCTTATGGTATAGTCATACCCCAGGGCTCCAAGAGCACCGTCTTCCAAACGTTCCACATCGCTGACGAATATCGGAATTTTCCCGGCACGGGCAGCCTTGACCACCGACTCGAACGCCGAATACACGATATTGTCGGGACTCAACACAAAAACGTCGATTTCTTTCTGCACCAGCGAAAGAGCGGCCTGATACACTTCGGATGAGTTGGTTATGGTTGCTCCTGCGAAGGTAACGTCATCGTAGGCAGCAATGGCCTTTTGCAGATTCTCTACGTTGAAAACCGAGTTGGCATGGGCCGAGTCCCAGATGGCACCCACCTTGAGGGGGCCGGGCAGTACCTCCCGGACGATTTTAATGGTTTTATCCATGGGCGCCCAGCCGTACACGCCGGTTACATTGGGCAAATGGTCGGTTTCAGATTTTCCGGCCCCGATGATGAATGGATTGGCGACCGTGGCAAACACAACCGGCCTGTCCTTTGTTTTATTAATGGCAGCCTGGGTACAGGCAGTAGAGATGGGCACGATGATATCGGCGTTTGCCTGGTGAAATTTATCCAGTATCGTGTTGACGGTAGGCAGGTCGCCGTTGGCGTTTTCAACCATGATCGTACAGTTTTGTCCATTGCGGTAGCCGAGGCGTTTCATCTCATCCAGAAAGCTGTCCCGGGTGATGTTCAACAGCCCGTTATCGCTTATCTGGAGGAAACCGATAACCGGGTTGCTTTCTATCCCGGAAGAGCTTTTCTTTTCATATGAACTGATATAAACCGCGACGGCCGCCACCAGCAACACCGGCACTAAAAGAGCCGGGCGTTTTAAATAAGCTATATATTTCACAAAAACGCTCTTTTTAACCGTCCCGTTGGAAACCGACTTTGAAACCACCAGGGTGATAAGCACAAAAATTGCCGTAAGCAGCTTAAGATCAATAGGGTTCATGCCCACAAAAAGGGCCACGGCTATCATAAACCGGAATACTACCGACCCGATTATAACGCTCAGCACCTTTGCAAACAGCGAGCGCGCCCGAAACACCGACTCGCCGATGATAACAGCCGCCAGCCCGATAACAATGGTCCCGATACCCATCCCGATATCGGCAAATCCCTGGTACTGGGCAACGAGCCCCCCGGACACACCCACAAGGCCGTTGGCAAGTGCCACCCCGAAAACGGTCATGCCGGCAACGTTGATTCCGTTTGCAGCAGCCATGGCAGGATTATTTCCCGTGATACGCATGGCAATCCCCAGATCGGTTTTAAAAAACAGGGCGACTGCCAGCCAGAAAGCGACCATACAGCCGCAGAGGACCATACCGATCCATATTTCAAGCGGCACTCCCGGGTTAAAGGGCTGGAGCAGGGTAACAAAGGTGGTCTGGTTCAGGAGCGGAATATTTGAACGGCCCATAATGTGCAAATTTATGGAATACAAACCGGTCATGACCAGAATGCCGGCCAGGAGACCGTTGACTTTGAAGCGGGTATGAATGAGGGCGGTAGCACTTCCGGCTGCTGCGCCGATAACAAAGGCGGCACACAGGGCAACCAGGGGGTTATAGCCTGCGGTGATAAGCACCGCTGCCGCTGCAGCGCCGGATGTAAAGCTGCCGTCAACGGTAATATCGGGAAAATCATGAATCCGGAACGTAAAGAACACACCCATCGTCATGAAGGCATACAGAAAACCAAGATTCAGCGCGCCAATCCAGAGTTCCATAAACTACCTCACAGTCAAGTCTTCATTTTGCATAGCGAAAAGCAGCGTGCCCCTGTAAATGGTTAGGTATGTGTCAACTCGATTATGCCCACCATACCACCGCTGAAAAGGCTCTGCCCCAGGATGTGCTGCACGCGAAAAACGTCGAGTTCGGTTACAACCCGGGTCAGTTCCTGATCAAACTTCTCGATATTTTTATTGAGCGGCTCCCGGGCAAAAACCCCGGCATGCAAATGGACGTTGCTGTCGCTTGCCAGAAGCCCCTGCACCCGCTCCGGCGCCGAAGCGCGGTCGCGCACGGCTAGTCCGGCACCCGCAATAATGTTATTGATGTCTGCGGGCTCAACCGGAAAATTCATCCATTCGGCAAAATGTTCTTCGTCAAATATGCTGCCGCCGTTTTGGGGACGGTTTTCAAGAACGGGAATCTTCTTCAGGTGCATACCCCAGAGCCCTTTGCTCTCTGCCAGGAGTACGAGACCGAGCATATTTGCCGTACTTGCCTGAAAAAGGGCCTGCACCAGATCCGAAAGGGAAACAAAAACGCTGCCGTGATCAAACCGGAAAATGCCGCAGTAGTCACCACTGAATCCAAAGCCGTGCAGAAACATATATTCCAGCCCCGGCCCCTCCCCGGTGTTGAGCATGAAATCAACCGCGGGTCGTTTGACTGCCGGATAGAAAAAAAAGTTATTGTCAAGGACGACCGATTCTCCAAAAAACTGCATATGCTCTGCTCCCGGTCCTCCCGGGGCTGCCAGGCCGGTCCCAAACCGGATAGCTCCGGCATTAACCGTTTCAACATCATCCTCGGCATACCGGGCACCGGAAAGCTTCTCCTGGGAGCCTATCTCGATCAGCGTTCCGGGCGGCACTTGCTTTTCAATATATTGCAAAGAAACACCGTTGTGTTCAGCCGAAATAACAGATGAAGACGATGAAACGCCGTCAGTGAGCGATGCAATCTCTTCCGGGGAAGAAACGACTTTAAAGAGCTTATCGAAACCGCTCATAGTAAAAACATCTTTGGGCTCTCCTGTAATTCTGTAGATAATGATACGGCCGCCGGCTTTCTGAAGCTGTTTTTGGGCCATTATAAAAATGCGCAACCCGGCACTGCTCAAATAGCTGACCTGTTCCATATCGGCCACGAGCATCCGCGCCCCGTCCTGTATGGTTTCATGTATCCGCTGCTGTATGTCCGGAGAAGTCATACTGTCTATCCGGCCGTTAAGATGTATCCAGGTCCAGCCCGATTCTTCCGATATTCTACATTCAGTCATTGTTTCCCTCTACTAATTACATAACCGTTAAACAATTAGAAAAAGTATAATACAGACATGAATGCCTCTACATGGTTCTCTTCTCTTATCCAAGACCCCTGATGAAGAAAAAAATAAAATCTAACACATTACCAAAGGCCTCTATGTCTTCCATTGCAACGCAGCCGAGTGCAACGATTTCAGGCGGATTTAAGGGTCGACATGTCTGAGCCACGCTTGCCGGGGTGAGTTTGTTGACCCGCCGGCTGAAATCGTGCCGCGAGGGTATCCCGCCTGCGGCGGGACAAGTTGCAGGGCGCCTTTCTTTTGCCTCCTTTTCTTTGGCGCTCAAAGAAAAGGAGGAGGCGCTTGCGTCTTATTAAAAAACTATTCAATTTACAAAGCTTTCAAATACTAGTTATAACCAACACTACTTAACCCCGAAAGGATTTTCTATCGAGCACGTATACCCCCCATACAGATCACCGTGCTCCTCATCAACCTCAAGACTCACAACTCCCACCACGTAACCGTCAAGTTCCCCCAGCCGGCCCATAAATGTTGCGGCGTCGTTGGTCTGTTTGTTAACGGCTATGTTTCTGATAATATACTGTCTCTTTTCGCCCTGTTGGATTGCACCGACCAGGGCAACCGAATAGTCGGCCGGTACCGGCACGTAGGCTGTAATATCTTTAAACAGGTCTATCCCGGTACCGTCCGAAAGGATTTTACCGTCCAGCCGGATGTTATCGATAAACCAGCCCTCATCAACGGTGGCCCAGTCGGTCATATAGCGAAACGCTATCAGAATATCGCTGTCGGCATATGCCGACAGGTCGACTGACACACTCACCCATTCCGCGCTGGTTCCGGTCAGGCCGGGAAGATTGGCTATAATTTCGGTTGAGGCATTCGGGTCATGCTCCATGGTGGCATTGTCTACGGCATGGGTTGTCCAGCTTACTCCCCGGTCAATAGATACCTGTACAAAAGCGAAATCCCAGCCCTCTTCTATGGCATAATAGGTATCAAAGGTAAGCATGCCGCCTCCCTCCACTTCAATAATCGCCCAACTGGTGCTATCGTTTTTTGCGCCGCCCCACAGCACCGTAGCGTTATCACCCGACACCGGGTCGGCCGCAACCGTCCAGCCCGTATCATAGGTGAGTTGATCTTTTCCATTAAACCTGAACAGCTCCAGGGGTTGTACGTCTGAAAGCTTTAGATAATCAGCTCCCCAGGCGGGCGCCCCTTCGGTTGCACTGGCATTGTCCGAATCGACATTAATGGAGACATCAACTGCCTCGATCAGGTAGGGATGCGGACTGTTGTCGACAAACGCGGATATATTCGGTGGCAGTGTTGTTGCGTTGTCGGAATCGATCAGAAGCGCTATCCGGAAGTCACGGTAGGTGTCGGCAAAAGTCCGGTTGAAACCATATGCCTTCAAGGTTGCATTCACACCGGCAATGCCGTTCAGCTTATTCCTGGCCAGAGAACGGGTAAAGTCATCCCCGCCATATTGCTCGTGCAGATACAGAGTCCACAATAGCGACAGGCCGTAATCGGTAATAATTTCACGGTCGCCCTGATCGCCCCAGCTCACCAGCGAATTTTCAGGGCGCTCCTCCACGGCTTCAATATAAAAGGGGTCAAGCTCATAACCGCACAGCCACTCGGAGAGCATCGCCATGCCTTCATCCACCCAGGCGGTTTCATTGTCGTCCAGGTCGCTGTGAATAAGGTGCTGCAGTTCATGGGCAATGGTGGCATCTATAAGATGCGTCCGCCAGAGATCCGGGTCGTCTCCACGCCAGGATGAGATGTCCGGACCCAGCATGTCTTCCCAGTAACGGGCTGTTATGGTTATGACATTACGGTCAAAGAAGTATTCTAAGGTCGGGCTGAAAAATCCTCCGATAAAAATCGGGTATTCGGGATCGTAGTATGAATAGTCCATGATGTTATCAACCAGAATCACAAGCTTATCGCCACTGTAATAACCGGGAGACACATCCCCTGTTTCGCTTAAAAACGCTTCCGATCCATCGTGGTCGTCGTAGGCGCCGAAGGCCTCGGTATTGGTAGGTATAATCGTCGTCTCGAACTCCTCTACAAGGTACTCGAGCTGTTCGTCCTCTATGACCGGCTCCGTCCTGTTATCGCCTTCGAGCCAGTTCAGGTCGGTGGCAACCCAGACCTCACAGGCCGTGCCTGCAGCCCTGAGAGCGAATTCTTTAAAATAGTATTCACCCGTAACATAATCGGTTGCAAGCCAGGTTCTGTTGTCCCCGACAACAGCCTCCGATGCATACGCATGGAAGCTTCCGTGCAATCCCGGCATGCTTTGGGGAAGCTTTATTTTACCCGAGCGTATAATGTGTCCGGCATCAAAAAGCACGCGGGCGGGAGGGCCTGCAATAACCGCCGAACGCATACCGAATAAAATGAGCATGCTTGAAAAAACAATCACAAAAGCACGTACTGCACACATAAAGGCCTCCTGCATGTTACAGTTTTTTTGTTGTTAGGATATAACATGCATCATAGGTGTTGACAATGCCTGATCCAATACACAAAAAAGGGCAGCCCATCTGCAAAAACAGCTGAGTCCACCCTGTATATTTCATATATAAGCGGAAGATGCCTCAGACGCCGTGCCTGACACATTGTGCTGCATTCTTTGCATCAGACCGTTACTACTGGGCACTGTTCAGAGACACCCCATAGGTGTCTCCCGCCGGATTCCCGGTCCAGGACTGTACATACTGCCAGTCGAGATCGACATCCCCGGCAGCATCGATAAAAAAGAAAAAGCGGTCGGAGCCCGGCATGCCGACCGTTGATCCTGTGGAATCCGGCTCAAGGTATTCATGCCGCACCTCACCGATAATATCATCGCCCTGCACCTCCGGTCCTTCCCAGGCATAGCCGGTTGATGCATTGGATACCAGGGTAACGGTCACGGCGGTTCCCAACCCGACATCAACGCTGGTTCCGTTGTCTGCTTCGGTAAGCTTTGTCAGGGGTATACATTCCTGTGCATCAGAATTACAGCAAAGTATATTCAGGAGAAAGCAGTCTACAGCATCCGGTTTAGTATACGGGATGGTAAATGTTATCTTAAGGCCGCTTTCAAAAATCTTTTCACAATACGTACCCACGATTATAGTACCGGCAGTTGTTAGATATTGGGCACTGCGGCATTGCACATATTCGCCGTCGTTGCATTCGGCAATTTTCGTCATATTGTCGGTAAGGCTTTCATCGGTCAGCATCACCGCGCAGGGAGCTGCATTGGCCGGCGGGTCACAGATACATTCACCCAGCTCACCGTCCACGCACTCCTTTTGTCCCAGGCTGCCGTCTTCACATTCGCAGAAAACAATCGTTGTATTGTCACACTGGAAATCATCGGCTTTATCTTCACAGCCGGTTACCAGCAGAAAAACACTCATCATAATCAATCCCAAAATTGCACTTTCTTTTCTCATTACCTCTCCTCCATAAAATGTTTAGTCCGCAGCTGGATATTCCCGGCAGCTATGATTGCTCTTCGAACACGTTCAAACACCGAAACACCGGGTAAATGAGTTCAATATATCGGCAATACAGCATGCAAACTTTAATTTTTACACAAATCATGCCATACCCGCATAAAAACATAATAGTTTGTAAAAACTTGACTTTCTTACCGAATGGTTCTACGCAGCGACGCGGTTGCAGTTGACAACTGCCAACTATGTTGCCGCAGAGGATACGAAAGGGGGGAGAGGCACGCCCTTGACATGTCCTTTCCCCGCACATAAAGACT